>JANXDB010000026.1 GCA_025060015.1 Caldimicrobium sp.
CACCCTTAGTAAAGAGGAAATCTACAGATATAGCAGGCATCTTTTGATTCCTGAGGTGGGAATAAAGGGGCAAAGGAGACTTAAGGCTTCAAAGGTTCTTATAATTGGCACTGGAGGACTTGGCTCTCCAGTTGCCCTCTATTTGGCGGCAGCAGGTGTCGGAAAGCTAGGATTAGTGGACTATGATACCGTAGATGAAAGTAATCTCCAAAGACAGATACTTCACTCCCAACACACCATTGGAGTTTCCAAAGTAGAGTCCGCTAAAGAGAGACTCTTAGAGATAAACCCCTACATAGAGATCGAAACCTATCCAGTGCTTCTAAATAGAGATAATGTTTGGGATATTTTAAAGGATTACGATCTGGTGATAGATGGCACCGATAATTTTCCCACAAGATATCTCCTAAATGATGCCCTCTACTTTTTGAACAAGCCTTTGATTTATGGAAGTATCTTTCGTTTTGAGGGTCAGGTGACTGTCTTTCATGCCCAGAGGGGTCCCTGTTATAGGTGTCTTTATCCAGAGCCCCCACCTCCTGGAACTGTGCCTTCCTGTGCGGAAGGAGGAGTTTTTGGAGTGTTACCAGGGGTAATTGGAGCCCTTCAAGCAACTGAGGCCATAAAAATCCTTTTAGGTATCGGCAAACCCCTGATTGGCAAGCTCTTGCTTTATGATGCCCTACACATGGAATTTAGACAACTTAACCTCAGGAAGGATCCCCATTGTCCTCTCTGCGGAGAAAGGCCCACCATTAGAGAACTTGTAGATTACGAAGATTTCTGTGGCGTAGAGTTACAACCTTCAAACCCTGAGTACGAAATCTCGCCGCAAGAGCTTAAAGAGAAGTTGAGCAGGGCTACTTCTCAGCAGATAATAGATGTTAGGGAACCCCATGAATGGGAAATTTGCAATCTTCCAGGGAGTTTATTTATTTCCCTAGAGGAGCTACCTTCAAAGATAGCGGAGCTTGATCCCACTAAGGAATATGTTGTGGTATGTAAGGTAGGTAAACGCAGTTATCATGCCTTAGAGCTTTTGCTCGGAGCAGGCTTGAAAGCCTATCACTTAAAGGGAGGTTTGAATGCCTATGCTAAGGAAGTAGATCCAGAGATGCCCCTGTATTAAAGGGGTATAAGGCAAAATGGCAATTATCTAAGTATAACACTTGAAATGGCAACTTTGGGGCAATGGAGATGCTTAGCAAGCCTTTCCTCCTTTGCCCTTCTCCTGCGTTAGTGCTAGGGCTTTTTTATAGTTATTATGTGCATTGATTAGAAGATGTTGTCAAATAAGAGGCCTCCAAGGAGAGCCAAAATAAACCAGGATATTACATAGTAAAGAACTAATTTTAAAGGGAGAAATTTGAGAACGGCAGTAACAGTGGGAAGACAGATTCCGCTTCCTGCCAAGACAAAGACCATAGCTTGTCCTGAGGTTAAGCCTACCTCCATTAGGGCCTTAGCTATGGGCACTTCCTCACCAGAACACACGTATATAGGTATAGATATTAAAGCAACTAAAAAATAAGCCCAGGGATGTCCTGCTAAACCCTTAAGGCTTTCCGGATTTAAAAAGGTTACCATAAGGGAGGCTATAATTAAGCCTATCAGGAGATACTTTCCTATACTTAGGGCCTCCCCTTTAAACTCAATAAAGATCATTTTAAAAGATCCTTTCTCCCTAGTAGAATACTCTACTTTAAGAGAAGGAGAGTTCTTTTTAAATAGACCCAAGCTCAAATAGGCTATAACAAAGGAGAGGATAAAGGTGAAAAGGAGTCTAAAGAGTGTAAATTTAATGCCCAAAAGTCCAAGGGTTAAAAAAATTGAGACTGGAGAGATCACCGGTCCAATCATCAAGAAGGATAACACCGGTGCATAATTTCGGGAAAGGTTATTTATGAAGTAGGCTAAGGGGACTACAGAGCAGGAACACACTGGCAAAAGCCCAGCTAATAAACCTGTTAGTAGTGGAGCGGATTTAGGAGAAGCTAAGGCCTTTTTTAAGTGATTGGGGCCGAGATAGACCTTTAAAACACTGGTTACAAATACCGCAAGCAAAAAATAGGGTATTATCTCAACACTATATTCCCAAAAAGTGGAAAAAAATTTATACAAAAGTTCCTTCAATGTTAAACTAAATTAGTCAATTTGAGTTTAATAGCGTATTTTTTGGGGATCCATCCCGCCACAGCCGTTTTTAGCAAAGGGCATTTCACATCTTCCTTTATAACATCCATCTCCAGAAAAACCAGAGGGATTAATGAAAGCAAACCATTTTTGCACTCCGGCCCTTACTTCCTCGGCACTATACCCCTCTTTAATCATCCATTTTGCCAGACCCATCCAGGATCTGTACATGTTGCACTCGCATCAGCAGGTTAACGCAGTATGATCGGCACAACAAGGAGCAGGAATCTTAGAAAGGGCTTTTTCCAATACCTTTTGCTCCTTGGCAGTGAGTTTTAATTGAAAATAATAACCCATGAACCTCTCAGTCTCTCCCTTAACTTGACGAAATTCTGGAAGGGCTCTGGAGGAACCGATTAACGGCAAAGATAAAATGGCCAGGGCAAGGAAAAAAAGCGTAGTCTTTAAACCTAATAGTTTAGTCATAAAACACCTCCCAAAGAAGTGATCTTTTTTAGTTATTTAGCCCCCTTTTTAGCTTTAAAATCATCTATAGCCTTTCTTAAGGCCTCTATTCCAAGAACGGAGCAGTGAACTTTTTGCGAGGGAAGCCCCCCTATCTCCCTTAATATATCCTCTTTCGTTAAGGACAGAGCCTCTTGAAGCGATTTTCCCTTAATCATCTCCGTTAAGATACTTGATACCGCAATAGCCGCCGCACAGCCAAAGGTCTTAAATTTAATATCCTCTATTCTATCATCCTTTACCTTAATAAAAAGATACATCATATCTCCACATACAGGATTTCCCTCTATTCCAATTCCATCGGCATCTGGGATTTCCCCCACGTTTTTAGGATTCATAAAATGCTCCATTACCTTTTGGCTATACATAGGGTTTCCTCCTTTAAGGTGTTTAGGGACTTAATGAGATGCACAGGTTCCCCATTTGTCCATATCTTTCCAGCCCTCTTTAAAGGGAGAGAGCTCTCTAAGTCTACTTACCACTTGCGGAAGTTCAGAAACTACATAGTCAATATCTTCTTTGTTGTTATACTTGCTTAAGGCCATAAGGATTGAGCCCTGGATCAAGTGAGCAGGATACCCCATCGCACTGAGAACAGGAGAAGCCTTAAGGGCCTTTGATGTGCAGGTTGATCCGCTGGATACGTAGATTCCCCTGTGAGCTAACATAAGTAACAGGGCTTCACCTTCGATAAATTCCACTATGAAACTTGCATGCCCTGGAAGCCTCTTCTCTGGATGCCCTGTTAAGTGAAGATGCTCA
>JANXDB010000048.1 GCA_025060015.1 Caldimicrobium sp.
CTTCAGACTAAAGGCCATCGAATTTCATAACTCCTTTGGCATCGAAGCCACAGTCAAAGCTTTTCTGGTATTTGTAGAGCTACTATCGAGCAGGAGTGGGAGGGACTTTTGGAATAAGTTTTGGGCTTGGGGATGATCGCCATCGGAGTGGATTTGTTATAAATTTTACGAGAATTCCCCTCGGTCTAAAATCCTATGGACTCATACGATTATTTGACTTTTTGATATTTTATGTTAAAAATATTTAAATTGAAATTATTTGAGGTGTGCCATTATGGATGGATTAGCAAGATTTGGTATATCCATTTCCAGAGACCTGTTGAAGGCCTTTGACGAATATATAGAGAGAAAACATTATGCCAATAGGTCAGAGGCAATACGAGATCTCATCAGACAGAAATTAGTAGAAGAAGAATGGAAGGAATCTATAGAAGATGTTGCAGGGGTCATAACCTATCTTTATGACCATCACAAGAGAGAACTTGCAGAGAAACTCTTGGACCTACAGCACGATTACTATGATAAAATAATTACCACACAGCATCTTCATGTGGACCATGAAAGATGTCTCGAGATCGTGCTTGTTAAAGGTAAGGCTAGAGAGATAAAGGAGCTTGCAGACAAGATACAGTCATTGAAAGGAGTGCTGCATGTTAATTTAGCATTAACCACCCTTGGAAAGAAAATTCCAGATTAGAGGAGGTCTGTAAATGGCACAGAAGGAAAAAGTTGAAAAGTTAACCAACAAAGAGGGGTTGATTGAGTATTTGAGAACCCTTTTATCTCAGGCAGAAGAGGGGTATGTTTTAGTTGGTGATAAGAAGATTGAACTGCCCGAGAGCTTTGAATTGGAGATCAAGTATAAGGAGGATGACAACAAAAGAGAAATCAAATGGGAGATTGAGTGGAAAATTTAATCTTTAGTTAAAGTAACACGAAATTGATTTGAAACCTTTTTAAATCTACTTCCTTCACTTTTACCTTTACCCTTTGACCAATTTGAAAGACCCGTCCTTTATGTTTGCCCATAAGACTTATGCCTTTTTCATCTAAGACATAGTAGTCATCGAGAATATCAGATAATCTCACGATACCACTAACCAGTAACTCTTCCAAGTCCACAAAAAAGCCAAAGGCGGTTATACCAGAGATAATACCTGAGAAAATTTGTCCTATCTTGTCTTTCATAAAGAAGGCTTGAAATTTTTTCAAAACCTCTCTTTCTGCTTCTTCTGCAGTTCTCTCTCTAAGGGAGAGGTGTTTCCCCATTATTTTTAGTTCCTCCTCGGTGTAAGGAGGTTTCCTTTTCCTTAGAGCTCTTTTAAGTGCTCTATGCACTACCAAATCTGGGTATCTTCTAATAGGCGAGGTAAAGTGACAATAGCAGGTAGAGGCAAGACCAAAGTGTCCCAGGTTTTCTGGGGAGTATTTAGCTTGTTTAAGTGATCTTAAGAGCATATGATGATATAGATATCCTAAAGGGTGATCCTTGATGAGTTCTAATAGTCCTTGGAAAAATTTTGGTTTTGGTTCATCGGGGATTTTAATTTTAACTCCTTCAAGGGGTAAGAACTCCCAAAGCTCTTTTAGTTTTGTAATCTCTGGTGTCTCGTGAACCCTATACAACAGAGGATATTCATTATTGGTAAGAAATTCAGCTACTGCCTCGTTAGCGGCAATCATGAAATCTTCAATGAGCATGTGAGCAAGGTTTCTCTCCCTCCTAATAATGTTCTCGATTTGGCCTTCCAAATTAAGGACTATCTCAGGTTCTGGCAGGTCAAAATCTAAGCTACCACGCATCATCCTCTTTTCTCTTAGAATTTGAGCCAACTCTCCGGCATCCTTTAGCATAGGATAGAGGTTTAGATACCTGCTTATGACTTCTCTGTTGTTGTCTAATAATATCTCTTTTACTTCAGTGTAAGTTAATCTTGCATGAGATTTAATAACACCCTCGTAGATTTTCTTTGTTCTTAGTTTACCCTTGGGGGTATAATCAAGTTCCACAACCATAGCTAATCTATCTACCATAGGATTGAGGCTACAGAGGTGAGTGGAGAGCTTTTTAGGAAACATAGGAAGAACCATGTTGGGAAAGTAGACACTTGTTCCCCTTAGGTAAGCTTCCCTATCCAGTGGAGAATCTCTTTTCACATAGTGAGCAACATCAGCTATAGCTACCCATAATTTATAGCCCCTGGAATGCTTTTTCACACAGATGGCATCATCAAAATCTCTTGCATTTTCTCCATCTATGGTGACAAAAGGTAATTCTCTCAAATCAACCCTTCCCACTTTGTCTTCCTCTCTTACCTCATCAGGGATTCCCTTTAATTCTTGTTCAACCTTTTCTCCGAATTGGTAAGGTAGATCCTTCGTAAAAATGGTTGCCCAGGTATGTGGCTCTAATTGAGCTGGATCTCCTAAGTCATGCAGAATCTCACCAAGAGGGACACCGAATTCAGATGTGGGTTGTAGGATTTTTGCTACCACCAGATGTCCCTCTTTAGCCTTGTGACGCCTTTTTTTGGGGATAAAGATATCAAAGGGAAGTCTTCTATCTTCTGGTTCTACAAAGAAAAATTTATTTCGTTTAACAAGGTATCCGACAATATTTTTCCTAGGTCTTTCCAAGATGCTGACTATGCTACCCTCTGGCCCTTTTTTACTTAGCTTTTCAACTTTGACAAGTACTACATCCCCATCAAGAGCCTGACCTATTTTTCTCGGTGGCACAAAGACAGTGTCTCCTTTTTCAGTTTCAACGAAACCAAATCCATCGGGGTGAACTCTGAGCTTGCCCTTTTCCAAGGATATCTTATCAGGGAGGGCATAGCGCCTTTTCTTAATTTGTATGAGCCTCCCTTGTGAGACTAAATTTTTTACTAACTCTCTAACTTCTGCTCTTTTCTCTGGTGGAACATTCATTAGATGATATATCTCTCTGAGGAACAGAGAGCCTCTTGCCTTTTTGAAGACCTCTAATAGCTGATCTTCAAGTGAATGTGCTTTCGTGAAATCTTTTTTACCCGAGCTTTTCTTCTTTGGCATTATGGGGTTGGATTATGGTAATTTTAGATACTTTACGGCCTTCTCAATGTCTTCTTCCGTGCTGGTTAAATGAAGACCTGCTTTGGGACCTTTTCTAACAAGGGATCTAAGTTCCTCTGCTGATTTGATTTTTTTCTCTTGGACGTACTTTTCTAAGCTATCCTTCCCTTTGTGACATTTTAAGCATTTAAAATCTTCGGCAGAGGTTTCATAGGAGTGTTTAAGGGTTAAAATGGTGCCAATAAGGAATAGAGTAACGAAGAGAGCAAAGGAATAAATTTTTATTGATGAAGTTTTCTTCATTTCTTTATGATTATAATCATTTTTGGTTCTTTGTCAAACTTTTGTATTAGTCCATATGATTTTAGAGTGAGTGAAATTCTCGTAAAATTTATAACAAATTCACTCCAAAGGTGATACCTTCCCAAGGCCACTTTATACATTCTCCCTATTCTACTTTATCTGAAACTTTTCGCACCTGTCAGGTGCGTTAGGGAGATTGAGCCATGAGAAATTTGAGTTATTTTAATATTGTATCATGAGAAAAGATAGATTAAAATGAATAGAGTGGCGGGGTGTAGCTCAGTCTGGCAGAGCGCTGGCTTCGGGAGCCAGGGGTCGGAGGTTCAAATCCTCTCACCCCGATTCTGTGCTAAAAGGAATATCGAATCCAGTTGATAGATAGCCTTTGGCTCTGCCCCTTTGCTTTCAATCACCTTGAACTCCATCACCTAAGCTTTGTCTTCATAGAGTATGGCTAGGCCAATCCTATCCCTGCTTGTATAATCCTCTGCCACAAGCTCAAGCCCAGCTCCCCGTAGGGAACTATAGACCCCACTGGCATAATACTCCTCATAATCTGAAAAATTGTTCTTTCTATCCCACTCATAGGAAATACTCTTGAATAAACTTTTAAAGATCACCTCCAGTTTTGCCACATCTCCCTCTCCCAAGGCCTCTCTTACTGCTATTTGATTCTTTGTAACTTCACTTCTCTTCTGTGTGGTAAAGTTTAGGAAATACATGTCTTTCAAGATTAGAGGTATCTTTAACTACTCCACCTGCAAAATCAATGTGAACCACGGGATAGCTTTTCGACCAATCCCAATGATCTTCAAGATAAAGCCCTTTTGAGGGGGTGGGGGATGCATAAATTCAAGGTCTTTTATGTTTTGCTTCTCACTAACCCCTTCTCCATCAATGACTTAAAAATGCTGCAAAGTCTTGAAGCCATCAAAGATGCATCCCGAAGAAAAGAAGTGGACTTTAGACTGAAGGTCATCGAATTTTACAACTCCTGTGGCAAAGAAGCCACAGTCGAAGCTTCTCTGGTATTTATAGAGCTACGATCTCTAGCTGGAAGAAACTTTTTAAAGATAGTGGAGGAAGAAAGGATTATAAAAGTATTTGAAAAAAAGGGGGGTTGAGTTTGAGGAAAGGTAGTGAAGAAGCTTTAGTTATAATGGGAAGAGGGGAGGGGATGTGGCTATAGATTTGGATTTGCCTATGGGGAATAGTCATCTATCCAGCAGGAGTGGGACGGATTTTTAGTTTAAGGCTGTAGCTACTTTTGAGATAAGGGGCGTGAAGACCGACCTTGAGAGGGAGGGAGTGGGTATGGAGAGAAGTTGAACAGGACGTTGGAGGAAGAGTTTATTGAGTATCATAGGGAGCTTATGAGATATTTGGTATGTTGCGATATGGAGAGGGAACATAGTGGGCTTGGGGATGATCGCCTTTGGAGTGGACTTATTTATGGACTCATACAGATTCTTAACATCAATTCTAACGACCAGATTAACCCAAAGAGGTATCTAAAATCATCATAGTGAGGAAGCCCAAGCCAAATCCGATGCTGGCTAAATCTGAGTTGCCATATTTCTGGGCTTCTGGAAGAAGTTCTTCAATGGTCACAAAGATCATAGCTCCTGCTGCAAGACTTAAGGCATAGGGTAAGAGGGCCTTCACTATTAAAGTGCCTCCTACACCTAATAGGGAAAAAATCGGCTCCACTACAGCAGAAAGGGCACCTAAAAGAAAACTCTCTGCACGATTGATCCCAGTTTGTCTAAGGGCTAAGCTTAAAGCAAGACCTTCAGGGATGTTCTGCAGACCAATTCCCAAGGTCAGGTTTATGGCAGAAATCAGAAGCTCTCTACTCTCCTCTACACTCCCATAGGCTACCCCCAAGGCTAATCCCTCAGGGATGTTATGAATGGTTATGGCTAAGAGGATTAAGATACCCTTTCTTAAGGGAATCTTTGGTCCCTCTTGGTCCTGCGTTGGTGATGCCATGTGTAGATGTGGAATGAGAAGATCTATTCCCCTTAGAAGCACGACTCCTATGATGAATCCAAGGGTAATAGGAAGAAAGGTTATCTCGTAATGAAGTTTAGCAACCTCAATAGCTGGATTAAGGAGAGACCAAAAGCTGGCTGCAATCATGATGCCACCTGAAAAACCCAATGACACGGAAAAAATCTTTGGATTGACTCGATTTAAAAACAAAGACCCACTACTACCTACCGCTGTCAAGAAAAAGGTCACTAATCCAGCAAATAGAGCTAAGGTAAGTAATGAGTATGATAAAAGCCAGTCTTTAAACGGAATCATAGATTATTATAAATTAACACCAGAATCCTAATTTTAAAAGTGTATGTATGAGTTCATAGGATTTTAGACCGAGGGGAATTCTCGTAAAATTTATAACAAATCCACTCCGATGGCGATCATCCCCAAGCCCAAAACTTACTCCAAAAATCACCTCCCACTCCTGCTCGATGGTAGCTCTCCAAATACCAGAGAAGCTTTGACTGTGGCTTCTGTGCCAAAGGAGTTGTGAAATTCGATGCCCTTTAGTCTAAAGGCGACTTTTTTTCTTCGGGATGCATCTTTTATTGCTTCAAGGCTTTGCAGCATTTTTAAGTCTTTGATGGAAGATGGAGTTATTGAAAGGATAAACAATTGATTTTCAATTTTAACACCTCTTTTTCTTATAAAAATATCTTGAACTTATGAAATCCTCTTCTTGTTTTTTTAGTGGTATTTTTTAAAATTATCTTATAATTGATATTTAAAAAGGGGGACATATGTC
>JANXDB010000054.1 GCA_025060015.1 Caldimicrobium sp.
GTAAAGGATAGGCCCCATATCTTTCATAAATCCTCAAGTAAAGCTCAATGAGCCTTAGAGGCAAAGTGGGATCATAGGTGCTTTGAATTTCAAGGTGAACAATGGTGCCCTCTTCAAGCCTTCCCACAAAGTCTGCCTTTCTTTCTTTGGTTGTAGGGAAGGTGCTTTCAAGGACTTCTGAGACCCTGGAGCTAAAGAGGATTTGGATGATTTTGTGAGGGAGTCTTTGTAGAACTTCTCTTAATGTGCGGTCAAAGGGAAAGGAGGGATGGGCCATGAAGATATTTTAGTATGTGTTTTGAAAATAGGCAATTTCTCAGCTGAAGAGAGATTGAAGCGGGGCGGGTTGCCCTTTCCCCATGCAATCCCCTTTGAAGCGGGGCGGGTTGCCCTTTCCCCATGCAATCCCCTTTGAAGCGGGGCGGGTTGCAACACTCAGGGCAGGGTATCCTCTGCTTTGGTTACAAACATATGTCGCAATCCCCTTTGAAGCGGGGCGGGTTGCAACAATGTGACCTTGGGCGATTTGAAAAGTAATTTGAGGTGTAGCAATCCCCTTTGAAGCGGGGCGGGTTGCAACCAGTTGACTACTTCTTTAATTCACAAAAGCGAGAAATAGTGTCGCAATCCCCTTTGAAGCGGGGCGGGTTGCAACCCAAATTGACAGAATCTGTCGATATGGCTCCCATGGAGTGTCGCAATCCCCTTTGAAGCGGGGCGGGTTGCAACTTTATAATGTCTTTGGGGTTAGAAGTAAACAAGTAATAACTGTCGCAATCCCCTTTGAAGCGGGGCGGGTTGCAACTACCTGAGTACGATGATATGAAGGTAATGGTGTTCATAGGTCGCAATCCCCTTTGAAGCGGGGCGGGTTGCAACCCTAACCCCTTACAAGCCTTATCAATCAAGCCTTGTGATTGTTTAGAACAAACTATATTTTGCAAATTGACCCTCTGAAAGCCTCTATCCATCAGATCCAGCCGATGCTTGTAAATTAATTATAAAATCGTATACTTTATATAGTTTTACACAATTTCCTATTTTCACTTGTCAAAGAACATTTATTGGGTCATAATAATAACCTATTTCTCAAAAAAGTCAAGAGGGTGTATGAGTCCATAGGATTTTAGACTGAGAGGAATTTTCGTTAAATCTATAATAAATCCACTCCAAAAATGATACATTCCCAAGCCCAAAACTTACTCCAAATGTTCCTCCCACTCCTGCTTCGATAAATGACTATACCCATAGGCAAATCCAATATCAAAGCCATACTCGCCACTGGATATGCCTATAAAAAGGAAACCATAGATGCAAAGAGTCTTGGCTTTAAAGAGGTCTTAATAAAACCCTTTACTATCGAAACACTCTTATCAACCCTAAGAGAAATATCCAGCTGAAGCCACACTAACAAAAGAACCCTCACCAAAGGGAATGGCCTCTTGAAAGAAAATCTCTCCAGTGCCTCTAAATGCACCTCTCTCAATGATTAGTGATAATATAAAAAGTGAACTGCTACCACAGTTTTTCCATTGCTCCCCATCGGTAACCAACCTCTCCAACTCCTTTGTCTCTCCTTTGAAGGCAAGTTCTAACATCAGTTTGTCCCGTTCCAAGGCAGATTTTGCTAGGAGCTTATCGGCAGGAAAGGAATCTCCATATCTCAGCCCGCGATGGCACATATCAACGCCCAAAAGAAGGTAGGTGCGGTCATCCATTAGTTCTAATAGACCATCTACTAATCCATAAACAAGTTCTCTATTATGACTAATCACATGATAGGAGCCAATTAAGATAGGAAGCACTACCACTTCTTCACCGAGGAGATATTTTAAAAAGAGTGCCTGAAATTCAATAGAGTGTTCAAACTTATGAGCCATGTGATCAGGAAATAGTTCTAACTTTTTGGTGTTGCCTAAAAAGAGCATACCACCTCTGTCATTCCTCAATGGTCCAAAGGGAGTGGCTATGTCTTTGGTCAAGATAGAATATGGAAAATCTAGATAATGACCGACTCCGAGGACTATCACCCTTGAACCCGAGGGTATTCTAAATCTTTGATAGGCCTCTGCATAGGCTTTAGCTCCTACTCTTATGTCAATATGCGGAGCAATGAGCACCCTTGGGGGCTCTCCTGAATTAACCTGTGATAATTTTAAAACCTCCTCCAAAAACCATTCAGCTTCATTACCACTCAAAGGATAAGCCTGATTGGCATGAGCCATGGGCCTCACCTTAAGACTAAACCATTCTTCATAGGCTCTTTCCTTGATACTTTCAAAACTCTCACTCCAGAGTAATCCCTTTTCATCCAAAAATTCCACCAGCTTGGCGATCTCTTCAAAGGGAACAATTTGTCCAACAATCTTGGATGCCTCTACTTGTAGATCCCTCAAGTCTCTCTCTCCATCCATTAGTGGTAAAATAAAGGCTAAGTCTTGTGGCAACCCAATCAATTCATCCACAAAGCCTAAGGGATCTCTCAAATAGAGTATAGGTCGTCCCTGATATTCGCCCGGAAAAACATCTACCTGACGTAGGATTGGTTTATATGATGGTTCCATAAATCACTCCCCTAAGCCACTAAAGTCCTCTATAGTAAGCTCTTCACAGGCCTCTTTTACTCTCTCTATGGCAGAGTAAAAGTCCTCACCTATGGTTCTAACCCTCAATCCATAGGCCTTTTGGAATGCCTTTCTTACTATTTCACCTTTTAAAAGGGCGTTGTCCCAGCCGAATTCGGCATATTTCTCGTTGACAACCCGGTTTAAATCTACTAATGCCTGCGCTCTCTTTCTTCTCTCTTCTACAGCCTCATTTAAAGGTAGATCCAAAAAGTTGTCAAGCTTTGATAAAAAACTCTCATAAAAACTTGCTGGAAAACGATTATCAAACTCCTCAATGGCAAAACCGAAAGTTATCAACATAGGCTCTTTAAAGTAGGTAAAAAGGTCCTCTTCCCTGATACTCCTATTCTCTTTGTAAAAATCCATAAACAACCTATAGGCCTGTTTAGACTTTTCTTTGACATTGGGTGGTTTTTCTGTATTAAACTCAAGGATGTAGTGATAAAGACTCTCATCAACCACTATGGCCAATATTTCTCTTGCCCCAAGATCACGCATAGCCTCCAAACGATGTCTTCCGTCAACTACGTAGTATTTCCCATCCTTGGGCACAACCACTATAGGAGTAATAAATCCTAACTTTTCAATGGCCATCTCCAGGTGCTTTTTCAAACTCTCAGAAATTTCTCTCTGAAAGGGTGGAGTGGAAATATCTTCCAAACTGAAAAGTGCCAACTTCAGTGGTTGCCTCTTTACAGGATCTTCAAAAGTGGCTATCAACCTCATAAACTTTCAGATAGTCTAATCTGCACTTTTCCTTAAAATAGTGGGTATTTCCAGGACGTCTTCATTCATAAACTCACGCCAATCAATTTTCTTCATCTCTTCTTTTCTTCTGGCAACTTTGTCCATGGAGATCACCTTATCGGAAGTCTTTGTTTTCTCTCTTTCTAAACCAGTAGCAATAATGGTTATTCTTAAGGTATCTCCAAGAGTTTCATCAAAAACTACGCCCCAGTAAACCCTGGCTTCAGGGTGTAATTCCTTAGAGATTGTTCCTGCGATTAGCTGAGTCTCTTGAATAGTTAGGGTCTCCGGATGAACGCTTATATTTAAAAGTAAGCCTTTAGCTCCACTAACAGAAAGATCTTCTAACAAAGGACTTGAAATTGCCATTTGAGTTGCCAGTTGAGCTCTCTCTTCTCCGGCTGCCTCTCCCATACCCATTAGAGCTATACCACCACTTTCTGTCATAACCGCTTTAACATCTGCAAAATCTAAATTTATGTAACCTGGTGATAAGATAAGATCTGAAATACCTCTTACAGCATAATATAATACATCATCAGCCTTTTTGAACATTTCATAAAGTCTCTCCTGAGGTGCTCCCAAAAGGATCAATTTATCGTTGGGAATGGTAATTAGTGTATCCACATACTTTTTAAGCTCTTCAATACCCTCTTCTGCTTGCTTGATCCTTACCTTGCCTTCAAATGTAAAAGGTTTGGTTACTACTGCTACGGTTAGGATCCCCATCTCCTTACAGAGACTAGCAATAACAGGAGTTGCTCCAGTGCCTGTGCCTCCTCCCATACCTGCTGCTAAAAAGACCATGTCGGCATCCTTTAGACAGTCTCTTATGTCCCTCTCAGATTCTTCAGCAGCCTTTCTGCCGATTTCTGGTTTCCCTCCGGCACCTAAACCCTTAGTTAAATTTTTACCAAGCTGAATCTTTATCGGTGCTGGATTAAGGGAAAGAACCTTATAATCGGTGTTTGCTGAGATGAATTCTACTCCTGCAAGGGACCTCCTTATCATATGGGCGATTGCATTTCCTCCTGCTCCGCCAACACCGATGACCTTAATGTTTGGTTGATACTTTATCTCTTCCTGCTCTATAAGATCGAAGGGAATTGTCATAGGTCCTCCTCCTTAGATTTTTAATAATTTTTTTAGTTTACCCAGTAGACCCTCTTTTTTCTGAGGTCTCTCCATTCCCTGGGGCAAATTTTGGTAAGCGTAGAGTAGCATTCCAACCGCCGTGGCGTATTGAGGGTGATAAATCTCCTCTGTTAGCCCTGGCAATCTCTCAGGATATCCGATCCTTGCAGGCAGATCTAGAATCTGATCACAGAGATAGATCAAACCAGGGAGAAGAGCAGAGCCCCCGGTTAGTACCACTCCACTGGTAAGATAGGTCTTGGGAAAGGCCTTTATCTCAGACTCTATGAGAATTAGAAGCTCCCTCACTCTCTCTTCTAATATCTCAGCTAAAAGCTTCTTGCTAATACTGCGGGCAGGTCTATTGCCTATCCCCGGAACTTCGATGGTTTCATCTTCATCTACAAGTTCTCTTAGACAGATACCCCTCTCTATCTTTAACTTCTCAGCTTCGCCTTTGGTGGTTCTCAAACAAACGGCTAGATCCCCAGTCAACAGTTCTCCTCCTACTGGAACAGAGCCAGCAAATTTTAGAACACCTTCCTTGTAAATAACAAAATCACTCGTTCCACCACCAAAATCAATCAATAGTACTCCTAAATCCTTCTCCTCAGAGGTCAAAACAGCCTCAGCTGAGGCTAGTCCCTGAAAAACCACTCCGTCAACCTCTAAACCAAGATTTTCAAAACACCTCAAAAGATTCTGAACATGAGACCGCTGAGCAGTGATAAGCTGAACATGGGCCTCTAATCTTACACCAGTCATTCCTATAGGTTGAGTAATACCTCTTGTTTGATCCACAACAAATTCCTGAGGAATTACATGGAGAAGAATCCGATCTTGTGATATGTCTACAGCCTGAGCTGATGCTAACACCTCCTCCACATCTTTAGAAGTAACTTCCTTTTCCTTTAGAGCCACAACACCCATGCCAGGCTGTATTTTGACATGGCTTCCTGCAACACTAGTTAGAACGAAAGTCAAATCCACCTTGGCTTGTCCCTGAGCCTTTTCGATGGCACTTTTTATGCTCTGTGTTGCCTCTTCTATGTTTACCACGCTACCCCTTTTCAGTCCCAAAGCCGGAGAAACCCCCATGCCTGTAACCCATAGTTTTCCATCCCGCTCCTCACCAATTAAAGCACATATCTTCGTAGTCCCTACATCGACTACTAATAGCCCTCCGTCCCTCATCATAGGCTTAACTCCTGAATTTAATTAAAGCTTGCCCGAAGGGATAATCAACCCTTATGGTATCTACCTTATCGATTAATTTTGTCTCGTATAAATAAACCATTATCCTATCAAGATGCTGGTATAGTTGAATAAGATCGTCAGTAACACCCAGAGGGAGATAGATCTTCACATAATTTTTAGTTTGAAAAATCATCTTATCCTTCTCTAAAACAATTTTAGAGTAATTTTCGTAAACAGGAAGATACTTTTTGTTTTTCTTTAGCCATTCCAAAAAAGCAAAGAAATTATCCCTCCAGGATTCATCTCTGATCTCTATTAGAGGGTAATAGAAATAGTCTTGCGGAAGGATTCCACCTATTATTACTCCCTTTCTATCAACAAGATAACCCTTGTTTTCCTTTACTAGAATAGCGAGGCCCTCCCTCTCTTTAATGGATATCTCTAGCAAAGATGGAAGCCTCCTAGCAATAACTACTTCCTCTATGTTAGGATTGCTTTTAAGCTTTCTCTCTATTCTTCTAAGATCAATGTGAAAAAGTCTTTCACCACCCTTTAACTCCGTAAGTTTAATAACCTCCTCACGGGATATCCTCCTGTGGTTTAAGACTTTTATTTCTTTTAAAACAAAGAGATCAGTAAAATACAAAAGAAAAATAACAAAAGCTATAAAGAAATTAACTAATAAACCGCTCACAATAAATACCTTGTATCTAATCCAAAGGGTTTTCATGGCTAAATCCTAAAAATTTAACCTCTGGCTCTAAGTATATCTTAAAAACCTCGTAAACCTTCTCTCGTGCCATCCTCATCAAAGAGAGGACCTCCTCTGCCTTCGCCCCACCGGTGTTCACTATAAAATTGGCATGTTTTTCTGAGATCTGGGCTCCGCCTAACCTAAGACCCTTCAAACCCACTTGCTCTATCATCGCCCCTGCAAATCCACATGGAGGGTTCTTGAATACTGAGCCAAAGGTCTTCGAAGAAACCGGTTGAGAAAACCTTCGCTTTTGCCAGATCTTTTTTATTCTCTCTTTTACTCTCTGTGGATCCTCTCTTGGAAACTCCAACTCTGCCGCTAACACCAGTCCTTCTAGCTTAAAGGCTCTATAACACCATAGTCCATCATGATTTTCGATATTAAGGATTTTACCGTCATGCCAGAGCTCTAATTTTCTTATGAGAGAGGAGGTAGTCTTTCCAAAGGCCCCGGCGTTCATTTTTATAGCTCCTCCCAGGGTAGCTGGAACACCTGCTAAAAACTCAAAACCACCATATCCTCTTTGAAGGGAAATTCTGATGAGCTCATTTATGCTTGTTCCCGAAAGAGCCCTGAGTCTAAGAGTTTCTCCTTGAGAGAGGATCTCTACTCCCCTCAGAGCCCTCGTAGAAATCACCACCCCCTCATATCCCTTATCTGAAACAAGCAAATTACTCCCCCCTCCAAGGAGAGCATAGGGTATTTCCCGATCTGCCAAAAAGCGTAAAAGTTTCAAAAAAGCCATCAGGTCTCTGGGAAAGACCAACCTTAGGGCTAGCCCTCCTATGCCTATAGTAGTGTATCTAGATAAGGAACTATCTTTTTCATTGTAAATATTTAACTTCTCAAATAGGCTATCTAATTCTTTAAGCCACCGCATGTTTTTTTTCTGTAGAGAAACTTATTAAGCTCTCATGCACCTTGTAGATATCTCCCGCACCCATGGTTAGGATCAAATACTCAGAAGTGGCAAAATCTCTGATCAAGGGCATTATTTCCTCTTTGCTTTTTACAAAAAAAGTTGGTTTTGTACCCCTAACCTCTCGTACTGCTTGATAAAAGGTTTCACCAGTGATACCAGGCAGGGGTTCCTCATTGGCAGGATAAATATCAGTGAGAATCAAAAGCTCTGGGGCCTTTAGGGCAAGCAAAAACTCATCCCAAAGTGCACGGGTGCGTGTATAACGATGGGGCTGAAAACAGAGAATTATCCTCTTATCGGGATGTAAACTCCTCAGGGTGGAAAGAGTGGCAATGATCTCTTTAGGATGATGAGCATAATCATCAATCAGAATCGCTCCTTGATACTGACCCTTCAACTCCAGCCTTCTCTTCACACCTCTAAAACCCTCCAAAATCTTAAAGACCCTTCTTAAGGGTAAATCCAAAACCAAAGCGACTCCTATAGCACCTAGGGCATTAAGGGCGTTATGTCTTCCGGGTATACCAAGCCTAAACTTTCCTAATCTCTTCTCTTTATAATAGACTTCAACTAAGGGATAGGCTTCATCCTGTAAGATCTTTCCACGTAATTGAGCTTCAGGTGAAAAGCCGTAGAGAAGGAATGGGCCTGATAATTCCTCGATGACCTCTTTAACCCCTGGGTCATCTATGCAGAGAATAGCCTTACCCTCAGGATGAGTTCTTAAAATAAAACTCGCAAAGGCCTTTTTAATAGCATGAAAGTCAGCATAAAAATCTAAATGTTCCCGATCTATGTTGGTTATTACCTCGATAAATGGCGAATAAAAGAGAAAGGAGCCATCGCTCTCATCGGCCTCTGCCACCAGATATTCACCATCACCGAGCAATGAATTGGCCTTGACATTGTTTATAATGCCTCCCACAATTACCGTTGGATTTAGTTTCATATTGATAAGAATCTCAGCAACAATAGAGGTTGTGGTGGTCTTCCCATGAGATCCAGCAACCACGATACTTTTGGGATAGGCTTGCATGACCTCAGAGAGCATCCTTGCTCTTGGTAAAAGAAGAAGCCCTTTCTCCTTAGCAAACTTTATCTCAGGATTTTCCTTAGGAACAGCCGATGAGTAGACAATAATCTCCGTATCTGCTAAATGGGAGGGATCATGACCCAGGTATACCTCAATTCCTTCCTTTAAAAGTGGATCTAAGTACTTGCTTTTGGCCAAATCACAGCCAGTCACTATGTGGCCCATGCGATGTAGCAGTCTTGCAAGACCACTCATTCCCACTCCACCAATCCCAATGAAATGGATCTTTCTTCTCTTCTCTAACATAGTCCCATACCTCAGGAAAAAATTCTTTTGGTCTCTTCTATTATGAAAACTTCTGGCTTTGATGGACTTAGTTTTGCTAGATTTTCCCTCAGAGCATCAAGCCTCTGTGGTTCATTGAGGAGGCTTGTAATGGTTTTTATAAATTCCTCTTCTTTTATTTCTTCCTGTCTGAACATCAAGGCGGATGAGTTTTTAACGAGAACTTCCGCATTCCTCTCCTGATGTTGATGCGTGGCATGGGGAAAAGGAATGAGTATAGCCGGTTTTCTTAAGGCAATAAGCTCTGCCAAGGTAGAAGCCCCGGCTCTGGAAATAACTAAATCAGCTTGCGCATAAGCCCATCCCATATCCTCAATAAAAGGATATACCCTTAGACGTCCTCTCTCCATCTCCCCAGGTAGAATCTTTTCATACCCAAGCCTAACCCTTTCAAAATCATCCAGTCCTGTCTGATGATATAAAAAAAGATCACTAATCTCTTTAAAGAGATGTGGAGCCATTTTTAACAAAAGATCGTTAATAGAAGCTGCTCCCAGACTTCCGCCTAAAACCAAAAGCCCCTTTCCGGGATGTATTCTATCCTTTGGCTTAAGAACTTCCCTTCTCACAGGTGTTCCAGAGATCATTACCTTTTTCTTTGGGAAGTAATTAATGCTTTCAGCAAAGCTCACAAAGATTTTATCTACGAATCTACTTAGTAGTACATTAGCCCTTCCTGGAATAGCATTCTGTTCCTGCAAAACCGCCCTTATGCCAAGAGCTTTTCCTGCCAGTACCACGGGAACTGAAACATAACCTCCTTCTGCCAAAATTACCGCTGGTTTAATCCTGTTAATCAACTTGAGGGATTTAAAAAAGGCTAACATTAGCTTACCCATAGCCCGTAGTTTGGCTCCTAAGGATCTACCTATGAATCCCTCCACATCTAGCTCGAAGGTTGAAAAGGGTTTATCCTTAAGGATGAGTCTTTCTATCTTTCTCTTACCTGAGACGAAAAACACCTCTTCACCTCTACTTAATAGCTCCTCTGCTATAGCAATGCCAGGGAAAAGATGTCCACCAGTGCCTCCAGCCACTATAAGCCACCTCAATGGAAAATCTCCCTTTCAGAGGTCTCTCCATAAAATTTAGGAGCGTATTTCAAAACCAGTTCTCTGAATACCTCACCTCTTTCCTGATAATCTCTGAATTGATCATAACTTGAGCAGGCTGGAGAGAGCAAAACCACGTCCCCTGGCACAGAGACCTTTAACGCTATAGTCAAAGCCTGTGGAAGATCCTCCACCACATAGGTTTCCACTAACTCTCCTAAATCTTCAAGGATGGTATATCTTGCTTCACCCATTAAGATAAGGGTTTTCACCTTTTCTTTAATAAGGTGACGCAGGGGAGAATAGGTAGATCCCTTGTGTCTTCCACCAAGGATCAAAATTATAGGTGGAGACAAACCCCTCAAAGCTTGCAAAGTGGCATCCACGTTGGTAGCCTTTGAGTCATTCACAAAAGTTACCCCTCCGAAGGTTCCCACAGGTTCAAGTCTATGAGGAAAGCCGACAAATTCCTCGATCAACCTCTCACAGGCTCTTCTATCAGCTCCCATAAGACGGCAGGCAAGTAGAGCACAGAGGAGATTTACTCTGTTATGCAATCCAAGAAGTCTAAAGGACCTAAGAGAGTAAACCTCCTCATCCTGCAAAAGCAAAATCGCCTTGTCTCCCTCTATAAAGGCCGATGAACCCTTTTCCCGTTTTTCCGAAAAAAAGAATGGCCTACCCTTAACAAGACTTTTAAAGGTCTCAAAATAGGGCTCCTTTAAGGGCAGTAGAGCAAAGTCCTTCTCACCCTGTTTTTCAAAGAGCCTATACTTGTAGTAAGCGTATTCATTCATACTGCTATATCTGTCTAAGTGATCGGGAGTTATATTAAGAAGAAGTCCTATTTTTGGAGAGAACTCTTCCACAGTTTCCAATTGAAAACTTGAAACCTCTAACACCAACTTATCTACCTTAATGCCAGAGAGGATGTACTCTGATAGCGGAATCCCGTAATTGCCACCTGTAAAGACTTTAAAGCCCGCTAATTTTAGAAGTTCGGAAACCATGGCGGTAGTGGTTGTTTTCCCGTTAGTTCCAGTTATAGCAACTATGTTTTCCCTTTCATTCTCTCTTAGCAAGCGAAAGGCGAGTTCCAACTCGCCCCACAGAGGAATACCTTCTTTGAGAGCAGGTAAAAGGACATCTTTAGGCACACCAGGACTCGTCACTATTAAATCGGCTTTTTTCAAGGTGTCTGGCCTATGCCCACCTGTCTCAAAGACTACTCCCTGGACTTCCATAGAAGACAGGTAAGAGGGAGGTAGGTCTTCCCTGCCCTTACTCTCTGACACGATGACCTCTGCACCTTTGACGAGTAAAAGTCTAGTTGCTGCCTGGCCACTCTTACCAAAACCTATGACCACTACTCTTTTACCTCTGAGGTCCATAACCTTTAACGTATCTTCAGGGTGCTTAAGGCCAAAAGCCCACATATTATGGAAATAATCCAGAATCGAACTACAACCTTGTTTTCCTTCCAACCTTTAAGCTCAAAGTGATGATGAAGGGGAGCCATCCTGAAGATCCTCTTACCTCCCGTTAGTTTAAAATAGCCCACCTGAAGCATAACCGAAAAAGCTTCCATCACAAAAACTGCTCCTGCTATGACCAGTAAAAACTCCTGCTTTATCATCACTGCAATTGCCCCCATTATCCCACCCAAGGAAAGAGACCCCACATCACCCATGAAGACCTCAGCAGGGTGAGAATTGTACCATAAAAAACCAAGTCCTGCCCCTCCAAGGATGGCACACACTATAGTCAATTCACCTGCATAAGGCACATAGGGAATATATAAATACTGGGCAAACTTTATATGACCCGTCACATAGGACAAAACAGTGTAAACCCCTGCTACTACACAAAAAGGCACTATGGCAAGTCCATCGAGACCATCGGTGAGATTGACCCCATTAGAGCTTCCAATTAAAACGATCCCAGCAAAAAAGAGATAAAAGATCCCTAAGTCAAGAACTATCCTCTTAAAAAATGGAAGATTCAAGGTGGTACTAAAATTTAGAATATGAAAAAGAATGAGATAAAAGATAAGAACAGCCAAAAACTGCAGTATCAACTTTTCTCTGGCTTTAAGACCGAGATTTTTACCTCTCTTGAGCTTGAGATAGTCATCTAAGAACCCTATAAAGCCAAAGGCAAGGAAGGTAAAAAGAGCTAACCACACAAAGGGATTGAAAAGATTGCACCAGAGCAGGGTTGAGACTGTCACCCCAAAGATGATCACCACTCCGCCCATGGTAGGTGTTCCAGTTTTAGCATGATGATGAGCTGGACCCTCCTCCCTAATAATCTGACCAAACTGTCTACTTCTCATGAACCTGATAAAATAAGGCATGGTGAAATAAACCAAAAGGAAAGCCGTAATAGATCCATAAATCATACGAAAGGTGATGTATTTGAAAACGTTGAAAAGGGTTATCCATTCACTCAACGGATAAAATAGATGATAAAACATCCTAGGCCATTCCTTTTAAAAGCTTTTCTACAATCCTTTCCATCCTGAGGGATCGAGATCCCTTTATATACACTAAGGCCTTTTTTGTGGGAATTGTGGCCTTTTCTAAAAAATCCTCAACCCTTTTATATATGTTAAAGGATTTGCCGGAAGATTTATAGCCCTCTGCATAATGTTCAGCCATATCTCCTATAAATATAGCCCTATCCACAACGAAACCTGCTAACTCTCCTATTTCCCTGTGATACCTTGGTGCTTCTTCGCCAAGTTCCTTCATATCACCCAAGATCAGGATCTTTTCTCCTGAAGCCATATCCACATCAGACAGCCAGTTGAGAGCCGCAGTAACAGAGCCAGGATTGGCATTGTAGGTATCATCAACGAGAATGATATCTCCAAGCTGATAGATCTTACTTCGAACTAATAGGGGACTTACTGAGGAGAGGGTTTCAAGGAGGGTTTCCATGGCCAAACCCGTAGCCACGCCTATAGCTAAGGCCCCTAAGAGATTCAGTATATTGTGTTTGCCAGAGAGTGGAACTTGCCATTCATAGTGCTTTCCCTCGTACTCAAGCAAGACCTTTGAACCCTCAGGCAGTGAATTAATACCAAGCAACCTCAGATCTGCCCCGAGATCCTCTCCGTAGGAGATCTTTCTCTGAGGAAACCTCTGGGCACGATTTCTTAAAAGAGGCTGATCATAAAAGTAAATTATGGTCCCCGATGGATCCGTCCTCTCAAATAGTGATACCTTCTCCTCCAGAACTCCCTCTAAGGTGCCTAGTCCCTCCAGATGAGCTGGATAGATACAGGTAATAAGAGAAATTTCTGGTTGCACAATTTCAGCAAGCCTTCCGATCTCTCCTTTCTCACTGGTCCCAACCTCTAAAATAGCCCACTCTGGTTTATCGGTGAAGCTAAGTAAACTTAGGGGCACACCTATTAGGTTATTGTAATTTGCCTCGTTTTTTCTTACTCTGTAAAAATTGGAAAGAAGGGTGTAGGTTAACTCTTTGGTTGTGGTTTTTCCGCAGGAACCAGTAATGGCAATAACTCTGAAACTCTCTCTTACACGAAAGAACTGAGCCAAATCACCAAGGGCTCTTATGGTATCCTTGACGAGTATGACTGATAATTCCTGGGGTAGTTCCTCGAGTTTAAGATCCTCAGGTATACGATGAAAGACCAGGCCACCTGCTCCTTTTTCTATGGCCTCTTTCCAAAAGGTGTGACCATCAAAGTTTCTTCCCTTTAAGGCAAAGAACAGAAATTCTGGCTCTAAAAGTCTAGTATCCGTGCAAATTCCTTTAAAGGTGACTCCCATGTCTCCGTTAATCAGGATTCCTGAAGTAGCCTTTACTATATCCTCAGTGCTGAAGGGACTTATGACAAGCATCTACGTTACTCCTGAAGATCTCAGTATTTTTCTTATCTCCTCTTGATCGGAAAAGGGATATCTTATCCCTTCGATCTCCTGATATCTTTCGTGTCCCTTCCCTGCAACAAGCAGTATATCTCCGTCCCGTAACATTTCTATAGCAAAGGCCAGGGCTTCTCTCCTATCCGGAAGGCAAAAGCAGGGTTTACTTCCGTTCATACCACCCTTGATCTCATCAATGATCTTAACTGGATCTTCAAAGCGTGGGTTATCCGATGTAAGGATGACTACATCGCTAAGCCTTTGAGCAACCTCACCCATAAGAGGTCTCTTTCCTGGATCTCTGTTGCCACCACAGCCAAAAAGCACTATCAATCTTTCTCCCTTCAAAGGCAAAAGACCCCTTATAGCATTTTCCAGGGCTTCAGGAGTGTGAGCATAATCAACGAAAATCAAGGCCTCTCCCTTTTTGCCACAGAGCTCAAGTCTACCAGGAGGATTGGACAGATGACGTAGTGCCTCCAAAACCTCCTCCAATTTCAATTCTAAAGCCAGCGCACATCCTAATAGTGTGGCAACATTTTTGGCCTGGTAGTCTCCAAAGAGTTTGGTCTCAACCTGATAAATCTTATCATAGACCCTTATGTGCAATTTCAAACCAGGAGTTCTATCGATGATTTTTGCATCGATACCCCCGTTGTTTACCACTAAGAGGTCTCTCTTAGGCACAAATCCATCCTTTAACAGCTCTCCTGCAAGCCTTCGACCGTAATCACTCTCATAGGATATAACCGCCCTTCCCCTGTCTCCAAGATAGTGGGTAAAGAGTTTCTTCTTTGAAAGATAGTAACTTTCCATATCTCCATGATAGTCCAGGTGATCCCTTGATAGGTTAGTGAAGGCAGAGACCTTGAATTTGAGACCAAAGATTCTATCCTGGTCTAGTGCATGGGAGGACACTTCCATGACTATAAATGCAAGGGAGAGCTCTCTTGCCCTTTTCAAGAGGGGGGCAAGACTAAAAATTGAGGGTGTTGTCTCCAGAGCCTCCGCTACGGAGCCAACTTCATAAAATAAAGTTCCAATGTAACCTGTGGGATAGCCCAGGAAATTCAATAACTCTTTTAAAAAAAAACTCACTGAGGATTTACCATTGGTCCCAGTAATACCTAACAGATTAAGATCTCTCTCGGGATTATCCAAAAACTTTAGAAGGATCCTACTTCCACACCTAAGTGGATCCTTAACCTGGACTTGAGCGACTTTGTAGATATCTTCGGGGGAAGTCTCCCGCAAAATGGCAACAGCTCCCCTTTCTATGGCAAGGGGGATAAAGGCTTCTCCATGTTGTTTAGTTCCCCTTCTTGCCACAAAAAGATAGCCAGGCCTAACCTCCTGAGCTTTGTCGGTTACACCGGTGATCAAGAGATCATCTTTGAGGTTTAAGGTAGATAAAAGGTGCTCCCCCTCCAAAATGGTTGTAAGTTTTTTCATGGTTTTATCATAAGGTTTACAAGATGATCATGTTCTTTCTTAAGCCTTTGCCAGAAAGGCTCCTCATCCTTCTCTTCTGATGGCAGATACCCTGATAACACCAAGAGGTAATCATCTTTAGTAATGAAAGAGAGCCACCTTTTATTATGAGATAAATATAAGTAGAGATTCTCTCTCTCCAAGGTCAGTCTATCACATAGTTTTTCTTTGAGAGGCGTTAAAGTAGGATTAATAATCTTACCACAATCCTCCTCTAAAAAGGATTGAACTATGTGTAAGGGAGTTAAGCGAAGAAAGTTTCCCTCCTTTTTATACTCAGCCTTACCTAACTCCCACAATGTCTCCTTAGGTACCTTATTGAGGATATTTTCACGGATCACTAAAGGCTCCATAAGAAAAACCTTTTCATCTATGCTATAAAAGGCTAACAGCTCTCCGGTTTCTCTTTTGAAAATAGCAACATCAGTGGGAAAGTTTGGTCCCCACTTTCGGGCATAATTATAAATCCTTTTGCAGAGATTTAAATCAAGGGAGGTACTCTTGCTATCTATTCCTTTTAATTCCTTATTAAAAGCCTTCTCTAAACCCGAGAGACCCTCGCCTCCCAAGGTAGAGCCAATTAGAGCCCGCATTTCAGGATAAAGAACCTTCCGTCTAATCTCACCTTTTATAATCACATTCTTTACATTCTGAAGTTTATAAACTTCATCCTGTGTTAACCCTTCAGAAATAAGTAAAAGCCCTTTCTTGGGTAATTCTAACGTCTCCTGTATATAAGGCTTCACCTCATCGGGTACATCTTTTCCAAAAAGAGATTTACCTTTCATTAATAGATAGGCCTGAAAATTTTCCTTGTTTATAACCAATGGTTCTCCATAACGATCTAAGAGATATCCTCTTTTTGTTTCCTTAAAGTAGGAACTGCTTCCCTTAGAAATGTTAAAAATCAGAGTGAAGAAAACAAGAAAAATGGCAAATAAAAGACAGATGTTAGACATATATCTCATCTCAGCCTAATATAGTCCTGCTCTTGAGGTGCTCTTAAACCTAAAGTTTTTGCCTTTTCCAGAATCACCTCTCTTGATGTAAGTCTATTTAATTCCTTTTCTAACTGAACCTTTTCAAGTCCTAAAGCCCTTTTTTCAAATTTGATCTTGAAATATACCAAGGTCTCGTATGCTACTGCCACACTTAATACCAGAAATACCACTGCAAGAACCGTTAACAACAGATTTTCACCCCACTCAAAGATTTTATCCTTGAGGGAAACCTTCTCAGTCTCTCTATCTTTCTTGACCTGATAGCTATAATTTACGGTGGGCCTCACGGTGAATACCTTTCCACTCATTTTAAGACCTCCTCTCGGCAACTCTTAATTTTGCACTTCTTGCTCGAGGATTTTCCCTTATTTCCTCTAAGGAGGGTCTCACAGGCTTTTTTGTAAGGACTAATAATCTCTCGTCCTCTTTGAAAGTCCTTTTTACCATCCTGTCCTCCAGAGAGTGAAAGGATATCACTGCCAATCTCCCACCAGACCTTAAAACCTCTGGTATCTCCCTTAAGGCCCTTTCCAGATTCTCTAACTCATGATTGACTTCTATTCTGATTGCCTGAAAAACCAGTGCTAATAGATCTTTTTCCTTTTTCTTTGAGGGATGATAGAAATCTCTTACCACAGATACAAGATCAAAGGTCTTAGCTAAAGG
Source organism: Caldimicrobium sp. (assembly GCA_025060015.1). Lineage (GTDB taxonomy): Bacteria > Desulfobacterota > Thermodesulfobacteria > Thermodesulfobacteriales > Thermodesulfobacteriaceae > Caldimicrobium. Next base: position 16,869 of record JANXDB010000054.1, read on the forward strand.
TTTTTTCTTTCTAACAGAGCATATATATTTTGCAAAACTGCTAGCCCTTGGCACCTCTCCTCTTTTCAAAATCTCACCTAGTTCCTTTTCAGATGACCTGTTTAACAAATCCTCAGCAGTTAACTTTAACTCCAAGCTCATCCTCATATCCAGGGGCTCATCTTTCTGAAAGCTAAATCCCCTTCCAGATCTCTCAATTAAAAAAGAAGAAAGGCCAAGATCGAGCAACACTCCATCGGCCAATAGTCTCTCCCTTTGCAAGACCTCTTTTATGTAAACAAAGCTTATTGGAAATACCTGCAGATTGTCCCCATACTCCTTTAATCTTTCAGAAACAACCTCCAAAGAGTCTTCATTCCATTCAAAGGCATATACCTTAGCACCTCTCTTGAGAAACGCCTCGGTGTGTCCCCCCATACCCAGGGTTCCATCTACGATCAAGCTTCCCCTCTCAACCCTTAACCACTCCAATACCTCAAGTAGCAGAACAGGCTTATGAAGAACCAGATCTATTTTCCTCTGCCAAATAGGGATGAATTACTCCAAGGATTGCCTCAAAAGAGTCCTTTATCCCTTTAAAGCGTTCTTCAAGCACTTGTGGGTTCCAGATTTCAAAGTAGGTAAGCATACCAAGAAGAATAACTTCCCTATCTAATTTAATCTCCGACCTTAAAGACTGTGGAAGAAGAAGCCTTCCTTGTTTATCAGGCTCCACTTCTTCCGCAGAACCAAGAAAGTACCTCAAAAATTCCCTTCCTTCCTTAATGGTAAAAGGAATTTTAAGAAGGGCCTCTTCCATTTTTTTCCACTCCACTACTGGATAAACTACTAAACACTCAGGAATATTGGTTACAACAAGAGATTCCGTTCCATACCTTACCCTTAAGACCTCTCTAAACTTGGAAGGGAGACTTATCCTTCCCTTTTCATCTATGGAATGTCTGAATCTACCTCTGAACATTTCTTCCACTTTCTTCCACTTTATACCACATGATAATATTTTACCTAATGAAAAAAGTCAAGGGGGAAAATGAACCCCCTTTTTGCGATAATAAATTAGTTTGTAAAGAGAGGATTAGACCTTGAATTGAGAGGTGATTTTTTCTATCTCTTGAGCTCCTTTCCTTATTTTTTCGTTGATATCCTTTAGACTCTGAGATAAGCCAACTAGGTTCTCCGCAACTACTTTAATAGCATTAGCCTGTTCTTCGCTGATCATAACCTTGTCTCTCACAGAGAAGATATAATCTGAAACTGTGCTCACCACTGAGGTTTGTTCTTCTACAGCCCCAGCAATTGCGGTGAAAGCATCCTCAACCCTTCTAATAAGACTTACTATACTCTCTACCCCCTGAGATACTTCGCCACTACTTTCTTGTAAGAGCCTGATTCTCTCGGAGATACCTTTGGTTGCTTCCTGGGTTTGCCTGGCTAGCTCCTTGACCTCATTTGCTACCACTGCAAAACCCTTGCCAGCCTCTCCAGCCCTTGCCGCCTCAATAGAGGCATTAAGAGCTAAGAGATTTGTCTGCTCGGCGATGTTGTTGATCAAGTTTACCACTTCATTGATCTCAGATGTGGCCTTGAGCAGGACCTCTACTTTGCTTTGTGTTCCAGAAACAGTTTCAACTGTCTCCCTCACTATAGTGCTGCTCTCTTGAGCACTTCTTGAGATTTCGGCAATAGCCGAGGATAATTCTTGGAGAGATCGCGATACCTCTTCCATACTGGATAAAATCTCCGCAGAGGACATAGCGATAAAGTCTGCTTTCTCTTTAAAATCTTGACTCATCTCTTCTAAAGCTCTGGTGTCACTGGTTAGAGCTTCTGTTTCTCTGAAGAACACCCGGGCCTTTTCAACAAGGCTCTTAATCATAGTGCCAAGACTCTCGAGAAATTCATTAAAGTATTTAGCAAGGGTTCCCACCTCATCTGCTGACTTTACCTGTAGCCTGAAGGTAAGATCTCCTCCACCCTTTGCTAAAGAGGCCATGGCCTCACTTGTAAGTACAAGATTTTGAGAACAACCCTTGAAACTACGAGAGAGCACAAGGGTAAAAAGCACAAGCAAAAGGGCCACAAATAGCAAAGTTCCACCGAAAGATAGCCTGTATAAATTCACCATGCTTGAAAATCAAATCCCATAACCATAAATCCTAGATCTTCTCCCTTGTAAGACTTTAGCGGAACTCTAATGTAGGTTAAACCATCATGGTCAAAATGCTCATTTTTATGAGCTTTCTCAATAATCCTCTTTAACATCTCTTCAGTTATGTTTTCTGACCTATCATATAAAATGGCGTTGCCTTGGGATTTTACCTTACCTTCTTTAATATAAAAATCCATAATTGTTTCCAAATCCTTCTTGAGAATTATGGCAAAGCTCTTTATCTGAGGATCTTTTTTCAAATGGGTCCTCACATACCTATTGAAATGATCACCAGACTCTATAGAACCATAGACCTCTCCATCTATCAAAACTGGTACTACAGCCCTGTATACAAGCCCTTCCCTGCCAGGCTCTAACCCAAGTTTTATATTCTTGTCTTTTTGTGCCTCCGCCACAATAAATCTAAAACCTGATATGTCATCTAGCTTTATATCATCTCCAGGTTTGCGCCAGGTTCTAACGAAAGATCGCGGCCCTGGTAAGTGAAACTGTACCCTTGGTCTGTCTCCATAGACCTTTTCTGCATTCCTAAGCCATGGTTCAACCTCATCCCTAAGCATTTTTCCGTATTTCTCAAAGATTATTCTGTTTTTGTCTGTCACTGTTCGTAAATCACCGACCTCCTTTTGTAAAGAAGAATAAATACCCTTTACTCTGGGATTATCTGCTAATAGTAGAACCTCAGAAAGGGCAGATCGGCCCTGTAGCTCAATACTTTCCCTTAAAGCTAAGTCTGCCACGCTCAGTCTTCCTTCCAGGGTTTTCTTAAACACATAGTGTGGAGCTAAATAAAACACCGAACCAAGGATAATTAGAAGTGTAACTGAGCCAATAATCAAATTTTTTTTGCATTCGCTTCACCATAGAATATCGATTGCCCATACAATCCCCCTCTTTAGTCTCTATAATCTTAAGAATTTAACCTTTAAAGGTTAGTAAAACACTCTCTTTCCGTCAAGAGGAATTTTTAAACCATCATTTTCAAAAAAAAAGCACCTACTAGAGGTATCCACAGATTGTCTCTAACTGTTAAAAGTTCTGTTAAAGTCAAGGCAAATGAAACAATGGCTGTTTTAAGAGTGCCTAAACTTAGCATACCATAGAGTAAAAAAGAGGTAATTACGAAGAAGGCCAAAGCCCCCTCCAAGGACTTGCCGTTGTGCAATCTAAAGCGTCCAACAGTTCTCCCAACTATTTCTGCTGTCAAATCGGCAAATCCTAGAATAAGGATTAGCACCCCGAAAGCCTCTCCCTCAACTATCAAACTAGCTCCCCAAAGACCTAACAAAAAGAAAGTGGCATCACTAAGGGTACCCCTTTCCTCTCTCTTTAAAAGGCCTAACCAGAGGTCTTTTCCAGGGAGATACTTAGGCAGTTTAAGTCTTATTATCTCCCAAGTCAAAACCAAAAAAAAGGTGAGTAGGAGAACTCTCCCCACAAGAGTTGGTCTATATTGACAGATCAGGAAGAAACCGATAGCAGATAAAACATGAATGGCCTTTCTCTTCCAATTTATTCCCATTCAATGGTGGCTGGAGGTTTTGAGGAGATGTCAAAAACCACTCTGTTTACTCCCTTTACCTCATTTATAATACGATTGGAAATCCTAGCAAGAAGATCGTAAGGAAGCCTTACCCAATCGGCTGTCATGGCATCCTGGCTCTCCACAACTCTTAGAGCCACTACATACTCATATGTTCTTTCGTCTCCCATGACTCCTACTGTTTTGATGGGAAGAAGCACAGCAAAACTCTGCCACACTCTGTAATACCACTCAGAGGTTAACATCTCCTCTGTGACTATAGCATCGGCCTCTCTCAAAATGGATAGTTTCTCTTCAGTAATCTCTCCCAGTATTCTCACGGCAAGACCAGGACCAGGGAAAGGCTGTCTCCAGATGATTTTTTTGGGAAGTCCCATAACCTCAGCAATCTTCCTGACCTCATCTTTGAAAAGCTCTCGCAAGGGCTCCAAAAGTTTAAGATGCATCTTTTCAGGTAAGCCACCTACATTATGGTGGCTTTTAATCCTGGCAGAGGGGCCCTTGAAAGAGACACTTTCAATGACATCTGGATATAGGGTTCCCTGGGCAAGATATTTTACACCTTCGTATTTAAAAGCCCTCTTTTCAAAGACCTCTATAAAGGTCTCTCCAATGATCTTCCTCTTTTGTTCAGGATCTGTCACACCTTTTAGCCTATCTAGAAAGAGGTCGCTTGCATCGATGTAATCTAATTTCAAACCAAGACCACCCATAAGATCGAGAACCTCTTCTGCCTCTCCCTTTCTTAAGAGCCCGTTATTAACGAACACCGAAATCAACCTATCTCCAATGGCCCTATGCACAAGAAGAGCTGTCACGGTAGAATCTATTCCACCGGAAAGGGCGCATATTACCTTTTCATCAGGTCTAACAAGAGATCTTATCTCCTCAACTGTTGACTCTATAAAGGAAGGCATGGTCCAAGATTCGGTACAACCACAGATTTCAAAGACAAAATTCCTAAGCAACTCTCTACCAATCTCTGTATGAACAACTTCAGGATGAAATTGAACTCCATAGAGGCCCTTCTTCTCGTTAGCAATGATGGCATAGGGAGAATTAGGGGTTGTAGCTAATGTCCTGAAATCGGGAGGTAACTCCTCTATCCTGTCACTGTGACTCATCCATACTTGATAGGTCCTATCCATGGATATACCTTTAAATAGTAAAGAGCTGTGAAGCAGATCTATTTGAGCTTGTCCGTATTCTCTTTTAGGACTCCTCTCCACCCTTCCTCCCAAAACCTGAGCCATAAGTTGGGCTCCGTAACAGATACCAAGCACCGGAATACCCATTTCAAAGAGCTCTCTGTCTACAGAGGGAGCACCTTCGTCATAAACACTTGCAGGACCACCAGAAAGGATAATCCCCTTCGGTCTAAATGCTCTGACCTCATCAAGACTGACAAAACAAGGTTTGATTTCACTGTACACAGAGAGTTCCCTTACCCTTCGGGCAATTAGTTGAGTGGTTTGGGAACCAAAATCAAGGATGAGAATCTTTTCTGGATGCTCCATTATTTCTTACTCCTCCTAAAGAGCGCTATTCCTATGAGGAACAAAAGGATTAACACCCCTATGAGCGCCATCTCATAGAGATAAAAATGCATCCTCTCTGTCTGAAAAACAGTGGGATGAGATATCTCAAAGGATAGAATTAGTAGTCTTCGGACCAGGGCTGTAACAGCAACTAAAATGAAAGGCTCTACGCATTTCAGCACACTCTCCTCTGTAAGGGCAACGCTGACTGTGTAAAAAATCTCAAGGAAGATGAGAGAGACAAGGATCTTATCAAGAAACTTTATTGCTCCTTCTGTAAAATTAGCAGTCTCGTAAAGATTAAAAAGAATCACAGCCCCATCTATCATCACAACAACAAAACCAATAACCAAGCCAACGGCAACGAGATAATAGAGATACTCCTCTAGGTTATTAAGATACTCCCTTGCCATGATTCTAAACCTTCGAGACCTCTCTTCTAAATCCATCAATCCCTCTCTGAGTTAACCTTATTCATGGCCTTTTGTAAACCAACATAGAGTATTTCCTCTAAACCTTGGATAGCCCTTTCAACAACTCTCTCCACCACAGACATTTCAGTCTCTGAAAAAGGGGACAGGACATACTCCTTGACATCCTGATCCTTTGGTTTTCCCACCCCAAGTTTCATCCTAGGAAAATCACCATTACCAAGGGCTTCCATAATGGATAAAACACCTCGATGTCCCCCAGCACCACCCTTTGGGATTAGCCTTATCCTTCCCAAGGGCAAATCAAGATCATCGTGTACTACAAGAAGGCTTTGTGGAGTGATATGGTATTTTTTCAATACCTTGCTGACGGCTCTTCCAGAGAGATTCATAAATGTCAGGGGTTTCACCAAGATGGCTCTGTTCTTCAAAGTGGCAATCTCAGCCTCTAACTGTGGTTCAAACTCAAACTTAAGCCCCTTTTTTTTGGCAAGGACCTCAAGCACTAGAAACCCAAAGTTATGTCTTGTCTTTTCATACTCTTTACCTGGATTACCAAGCCCGCAAATAACCCACACAAGAGAAAAAATCTCCCCTAACTCGTTGTTGTTTCAGCAGCAGGGGCCTCCTCTTCTTCAGCCACCACTGTGGCTATAGTCTCTTCTGGATGGTCTTTAATCTTAATATTTGAGGCAACCTTGACATCCCTCACATGAAGACTGTCTCCAATGTCAAGGGAACTTATGTCTACAACTATTTTGTCAGGGATATCCTTGGGAAGACATTCCACGGTAAGTTCATGAATCATGATTTCAAGAATGCCACCCTTGGTCACTCCTACGGGTTTACCCACGAACTCAATAGGTACCTCTAGCTCCAAGGTCTCTCCCTCTTCTATAGCCTGAAAGTCCAGATGAATAAATCTATCGCTTACAGGATGCCTCTGAAACTCCTTAAGCACCGCCTGCCTTCTTTGTCCTTCTCCATCAGCGAATTCTAAAGTGTAAATAACTGCTTCACCTTTGAAGCGATTATAAATCTTCTCAAACTCTGAATAGGAAACTGCAAAGGATTGTGGCTCCAAGGCCTTTCCATATAAAACAGCAGGAATATACCCCATCTTTCTTAACTTTTTAGCTGTCTCCTTACCTGTTTTTTCTCTTTTTTCCGCCTTCAGGGTTACTTGTCTCATAAATGGCCTCCTCTTAGGGAATATTTTATATGAATAGAGAACTTATGGAGTCATCGGTGTGGATCCTTCTTATGGCTTCACCAAGAAGGTTGGCTACACTTAGGACTTTGATCTTCTCCAGTGCCTTTGCCTCTTCTCCTAGGGGAATAGTATCACTAACTATTAGAGATTTCAGAGTTGAAGCCGAGATTCTATCTATGGCTTTGCCTGATAAAACAGGATGGGTAGCAATGGCATGTACCTCTTTGGCACCTCTATCAAGAAGAGCCTCTGCTGCCTTACAAATAGTTCCTGCGGTATCAACCATATCATCTATGATCAGAGCAACCCTGTCCCTTACATCACCAATTATGTTCATTACCTCACTCTCATTTGGTCTAGGTCTTCTCTTATCAACAATAGCCATGCCGGCATTTAGTCTCTTAGCGTACTCCCGTGCCCTTTCTACGCCCCCTGCATCAGGAGAGACGATAACGATATCATCCTTAGGAAAATTCTCCTTTATGTACTGTAAAAAAACAGGCATGGCATAGAGATGATCAACAGGTATGTCAAAAAATCCTTGAATTTGCCCAGCATGGAGATCCATAGTTAAAACCCTTCTGGCACCGGCAACTACAATTAGATTAGCCACAAGCTTTGCCGAAATGGGAGTTCGTGGAGCAGTTTTGCGATCCTGCCTAGCGTAACCATAGTATGGGATCACGGCGGTAATTCTCCTTGCTGAGGCTCGTCTGGCTGCATCAATCATTATCAACAATTCCATAATATTCTCATTGACAGGGGGGCAGGTTGGTTGAACGATGAAAACATCTGCTCCTCTCACATTTTCTTCAATCTCCACAAAGAGTTCTCCATCACTAAATCTACGCAGAGTGCTATGCCCAAGAGGGGTAGCCAGATACTTACAAATCTTAACTGCAAGATCAGGATTAGCAGATCCTGAGAATATCTTCATATGGTTAACAAACATTTATTTCCTCCCTCACATTCTAAGTTTTTAACAAGGTATATTTTACCATTTCTTAGTGAATTTTTTAGTCTTGTGTAACCTTCAAAGGGGGGACTTTCAAAGACCCCGTAAATAGTTGAACCAGTTCCTGAGATGTTAACTGCCCTTGCTCCCTCCTTCAAAAGTAACTTCTCTATTTCCTCATAGATAGGATAAAATTTTCTGTAAAGCAGGCCCTTAAAGTCATTAATCAATCCCTGACAAGCCCTCCAGGGTGGTAAAGAGGCTTCATAATAAACAGGATTTTTCGGTTTTGTCAAGTTTAAACTCTTATAAGCCCAGGCTGTATCAACTTTAAACCCTGGATAGACAAGAATATAGTAAGCTCCGTAGTTGGGAAAAGGTGAGAGAATTTCACCAACTCCACCTGCCAAGGCACAGGGCAAATCACTGAGAAAAAAGGGCACATCTGCTCCTAATTTAAGGGCAAGCGATTCAAGCCTGTTATCCTCAATGCCGTATAACTTTGATAGGGCTTTAAGTAAATTTCCAGCATTACTACTTCCTCCTCCTAAGCCTGCACCCAGGGGGATACGCTTTTTAACCCACAATTTTATCTCTTCTTTTACGCAAAACTCCTCCTTAAAGGCCTTCCAGGCTTTATAGATGAGATTTTCCTCCAAGGGAATGGACTCCTCACACTCGAACTCGAGAGAAAATAGCCTTTGTCCTCCCTTGATTTCTATCTCATCAAAAAGGGTTATCTTTTGAAAGAGGGTGTATATCTCGTGATAGTTATCCGGTCTTTTTCTTAAAACTTGAAGGAAAAGATTTATCTTCCCAGGAGATCTTATCCACAAAGTTTCACAAATTTGAGTTTCAATTCACAGATAATGGTGCTTAAGAGCTTCTCCTCATCTGAGGTGAGATTGCCCTTTGTTTTTGTCTTTAACATTTCAAGGGTCTCAATGGCCTGCCTTGCAAGCATTAGATTGGGCTCTTTTTTCTGCGTTATAGGATCTGGCAACTCGCCAAGATGCACAAGAGCAGCGGTGTTTAAAGATAAAACAAAAGTGGTAAAGTTTATCAAACAACAGGGATCAAAATCCCAATCCATAGGCTCACCCCTTGTTTTTTAAGATTTTTACCTCAGGCTTTATTAAAAAACCTCCCTTAGGGGGTTTTCTTTTCTCAAAACTTTCAGATAATCTCTTAATCTTTTCAGAGGGATTGTATGACAAGGCTTTATTTAAAAATCTCTGGGCTTCTTTAATCTTCCCATCTTTAAGATAATCCGCTGTCCTTTTAATTATTGCCCTCTCTCGATCTTTTATGTAAGAGGTTTTGTCCTGAAAGGCAAAAAGAGAAGGCAACTTTATGACTTCTAGACCTTGACATCTTGGACAAGGAGGGTAGTCATCCATAGGACCTAAAAGAGCTTCAAAGGTCTCTCCACATTTTTCACATTGAAAATCATAAAGTGGCATATCTTAAATCTAATGCACTTTTTCAGGTTATCAACTTTTGAGACCTTTAACAGCTAAAATCCTCTACAAATATCGATTTCTTCCTCTCAAGAGAAAGGTTGTTATAGAATGATATTAAACCAGCCTTGAAGCACAATTTTTCCCGTAGTTTTGGATTTCAACTGGTAAAATTTTCAATCTTTTGACCATTTAAAAATGTGGTTTTGTGCTTATTATACATATTGAAACTAATCAGCAGGGGGTAAGTCATGAAAAGAACATGGGAAAAAACCAGTTTGATAGGCTGGTGTCCTCTTTATACCCTTTTAGGGATATCAACACATAAAAAGAGCTCCAAGTTTAGGGAAACCTTTGCCTCTATCTTGACAATCCCCTTAAGGATATTTAAATAAGAGAAATACATGGAGCTATAAGGGAAGCGGGAGTGGCGGAATGGTAGACGCTCCGGACTTAGGATCCGGTGGGGATATCCCCGTGGGGGTTCAAGTCCCCCCTCCCGCATTAAAATCTTAAAAGTCCGTTCATGCCTGTCTTACTTACGGCATATCTCCTGCTCTCAGCTGTCATCTTTTATTGCGGAGCGAGAATATCCAAATATGGTGACATCTTAGCAGAAAAGACAAGCCTAGGTGGGACATGGATTGGCTTGGTGGTAGTAGCCTCTGTCACCTCACTTCCAGAGCTATTCACTGGAATTAGTGCTGTTACCATAGTTGATGCCCCAGACATAGCCATAGGTAATGTCCTTGGAGCCTGCGCCTACAACCTACTTTTAGTGGCCCTCCTGGATGCCGTCCATGGCAAAATGCCACTCTCTTCAAAGATTCACATAGGTCACATTATCTCAGCCACTTCTGGAATTCTTCTCTTAAGCATAGTATCCCTGAGCCTTATCCTAAGGGACATAATTACACCCTTGGGCTGGATTGGCCCTTATTCACTATTAATCCCCTTGATTTACATTCTAACCATTCGAATGCTTTACTATTACGAAAAAAGAAGGCTCTCTCATTATGTTAAGGAAAGAGCCATTGAACTGCGACACGAAGCTGTCTCCACTAAAAAAGCCTTACTTTACTACTCTCTTAATGCCTTTGCCGTGATTGTAGCTGCTCTCTTTCTTCCTAAGATAGGTATTGCCTTAGCAGAGGCTACCGGCTTAAATCAGACCTTTATTAGTGGAATCTTTATCGCCTTTAGCACCACTCTTCCAGAAATAGTTGTTTCCTACACTGCAATCAAAATGGGTGCCATTGATCTAGGCATTGGTAATATCCTTGGAAGTGTGCTATTCAATTTATTTATCTTAGCCATAGATGATTTTCTTTACTTTAAAGGAGCTCTTTTAAATAGTTCTGATCCACGACATCTCATATCGGCTCTCACAGTAATTTTTATGTTAGGCACATTAATTGTGGGTATCATCTACCGCACAGAGAAAAAGACTTTCCTTTTGGCCTGGGACTCCATCATCATAACCCTTACCTTCATAATTTATCTTATGCTTTTATACTGATTTTTGGAACATAAAGTCCCCCTGATCTTTGAAACACTAATCAATAGAATAAACCCTCTTCTCCTTAGAAGAGAGTAATCCCCACCTTGGTTGATTTATCTGTCTATTTGACTTAGGAGACTCAGGGGCTTGAAAATCTGTTGAAAAATTTTAAGAGTGGATTATTATTACCAAAGATCTGCCCCCATCGTCTAGTGGCCTAGGATACTGGCCTCTCACGCCAGAGACACGGGTTCGAATCCCGTTGGGGGCGTTTTTTCTTGTGAATAGAGTTGATTTTCTATTAATAAATCCCTGGATCTACGATTTTTCAGCCCATGACTTCTGGCTCAGACCTTATGGTCTTCTAAAGTTTGCAGGGAAGCTTCGCAAAGAGGGTTATACCCTCTTTTTCCTTGATCTTTTAGATCCCTTTCATCCCAGACTTCCGAAAGTCCCAAAGAGAAAGGCCTTTGGAACGGGACATTTCTACAAAGAGGTAATCCCTAAGCCCACCTACTTCTTAGATGTTCCTCGAAAGCTCTATCGATATGGGCTACCCTTTGAAGTGTTTAAGGAAGAAGTTATCAAGCTTCAATTCAGTGCTGTAATGCTTACCTGCACACTTACCTACTGGTATCCAGGGCTCTTTTATCTTCTGCGATTTTTCAGCGAATTTTATCCAGAAATACCGATCTTTATCGGAGGGATATATGCTAGGTTATGCAAAGATCATTTGCAGTCTTTTATTGAAAAACACATCTCAAGCCCTGTGAAGATCGTACTCGAGGACTTAGACACCTTCGTAGATGGTTTAAAAAAGAAATTCATTCCCACAGGAAATCCCCTGGCTCATGATTATCCAGCCTTTGATCTTCAAAGGAGACTTCCGTATGTGATCCTTCAGACCTCTTTTGGCTGTCCTTTCTCCTGTCCCTACTGTGCCTCAAGGAGGCTAAATCCCCTTTTTAAACAAAGGGATCCATGGGAGGTAGTTGATGAGATACTCTTTTGGCATACCCGTTTTGGGGTTATAGACTTTGCCTTTTATGATGATGCCCTCCTGGTGAACTTTGAAAACCACCTTGGAATAATAATAGAGTCCCTACTCCAAAGAAACCTTAAGCTTCGCTTTCACACCCCAAATGCCCTGCATGCTCGCTTTATAACAGGGGATGTTGCGCATCTATTGAAAAGGGCTGGCTTTACTACCATACGCCTTGGTTTTGAGAGATTGGAGGAGCGCATAGACAATAAGGTCACCACCGAAGAATTTATAGAGGCAGTTCAAAACTTAAAGGAGGCAGGATATACCAGTAGAGAGCTTGGAGCCTATGTGCTCTTTGGTCTTCCCGATGAGGATTTTGAAGGGGTAAAGAAAAGCCTCTTCTTCCTTGAAGGCTTAAGAGTAGCACCCTTTCTAGCAGAGTTCTCTCCTGTCCCAGGGACCTCTCTATTTGAGATATCAAAAAGCACTTCACGATACCCCATAGAGGAGGATCCCCTTTTTCACAACAAAAGCGTTTTTCCGGCACTAAAGAAACCTCCCTGGGAGAGGATACAGGAGATAAAGGACCTTGCCCGAGGAATACGCACAAGGCTAAATAATCTATGAGATCTCTCCAAATACCCTTTTAAAGATGGTATCTACATGTTTAAGATAGATTTTCATGTCAAAGATTTTCTCAATTTCATCTTTAGACAGATAGGTTTTAATTTGCTCATCTTTCAAGATTTCCTCCTTGAAGGATAAAGTTTCATCATGCCATACTCTCATAGCTATATCCTGAACAAGAAGATAGGCCTCCTCTCGAGTAAGGCCTTTATTCACCAGGGCTAGAAGTAGATATTGCGAAAAGATAAGTCCCCTTGTTAGAGCTAAGTTCCTCTGCATCCTTTCAGGGTATACCTGTAGATTTTTCAAGACATAGCTCAACCTTGCCAGTGCGAAATCTGTCAGAGTAGTTGCCGAGGGGATTATCATTCTCTCTACCGAAGAGTGACTGATATCTCTTTCATGCCAAAGGGACACATTTTCAAGGGCTGGTATTGCGTATGCCCTGATAGTTCTTGCTAAACCACAGAGATTTTCCGTTAGGATGGGGTTCCTTTTGTGTGGCATAGCGGAAGAACCCTTTTGGCCTGCTCCAAAGGGCTCTTCTGCCTCTAAGACCTCGGTCCTTTGAAGATGTCTTATTTCGGTTGCTATCTTTTCAATTGAAGAGGCAAGAATGGCCAGGGCACAGAGATATTCGGCATAGCGGTCCCGAGGAACAACTTGATTAGATATGGGTTCTGGCTTAAGCCCAAGCTTCTCACAGGTATAGGCTTCTACTTCAGGAGGAAGATGGGCAAAGGTTCCCACTGCTCCTGATATCTTGCCGTAAGATATGTTTTCCTTTGCTCGAAGAAGCCTCTCTTTGTTGCGTTTCATCTCCTCATAAAAAAGAGCAAACTTCAATCCAAATGTGATGGGCTCGGCATGTATACCGTGGGTCCTACCAATCATCGGAGTATCCTTGTGGGCAAAGGCCCTCTCCTTTATAATTTCCAATAGGTTATCAAGACCCTCAAGAATTATCTCCATGGCCTTTCTCATCCTATATGCCATAGCAGTATCAAGCATATCCGAGGAGGTCATCCCTAAGTGAAGGTACCTTGCTGAAGGACCAACAAGCTCTGCTATATGGGTTAAAAAGGCAATCACATCATGCCTTGTCTCCCTTTCAATCTCCTCAACCCTTTTCACGTTTTCAGTGGTAAAGCCCTGTTCTAAGTAAGGAGTGAGTTTCTCTTTTAGGATTAGATAGTCTTGCTCTGGAACCTTGCCAAGCCTATACCAGGCTTCCATGGCATAAAATTCAACCAAAAGCCAGCTCCTTAGTTTTTCTTCCTCACTCCATAGTTTTACCATGACCGGACGACTATATCTTAGAATCATATAACACCCCTTTGCCAAATGGAATTTATTTTAAGGAGGTTTCTATTTTACCAGATTTATGTCCCTTAGCAAAAATTAAGGCTCTATACCTTGTTTTTTGAAGATTTTTCTTTAGAATTTTACTTATGAGGCAGAGAAAAAAAACTCTAACTAAACATCAATTACGTCAGATCATCTTAGAAAAATTGCCAGCCCTACTTGAAAAGGAACCCCCTCTTCGAGATTTCATTGCAGGCTTTTTTAAGACCCATTTTTCAGAAAAGGAGCAAACCGAAAGAGATATCAAATTTCTCATGGAGGAAATCGTTAGGCTCCGTGAAGAAAGTGAAAAACGTTGGACTGAGGCTTTGCAGAGATTAGATGAGCAATCAAAAATACTCGATGAACACTCTAAAATTTTAAGGGAACATTCCAAAATTTTAAGGGAACATTCAGAAAGGTTGGAGCAACTATCAAAGGAGCTCATATCACTCAGAAAAAGGCAGGATGTGCAGATTGTGGCTTTAGGTGCTCGATGGGACATCAAATCTGAAAACACCTTTAGAAATGCCTTAAAAGGTCTTCTTGAGGAGACCTTCCCGATTAGGGTGGATAGATACGAAACTACTGATCTTGATGGAGAGGTCTTTGAGGGACATCCAGGAAAGATTGTGGAACTTGATCTTATTATTCGTGACGGAGAGCTCATAGTTGCAGAGCTTAAATCCTCAATAAGTCCAGCGGATGTATGGATCTTTGAAAAGAAGGTAAAACTCTTCGAAAAGAGAGAAGGGAAAAAGGTCCATAAGAAGGTCATTATTTCTCCCATGATTGATCCCAAGGCCCTGGATTTTTGCAAAGAGTTAAATATTGTGGCATATACCGATGTGCCCTATCCAGAAGAGGGATTATAGATCTAAGGGAGGAGGTGAAATGAAACTCAGCATTATAGGTGCAGGAGCCGTAGGCACAAGCTGTGCTCATTGGGCTTTGGTGAAGAGGGTTGCTCAGGAAATTGCACTTTTTGACATAGTACCTGGTTTAGCCAAAGGCAAAGCTCTTGATGTTGCCCAAAGTGCCCCTCTCTTTAATTTTTCTGGAAAGATCTACGGAACTGAAGATTTTTCCCTTCTTGAGGGAAGCGATGTGGTAATCATTACCGCAGGAAAACCACGAACACCCGGTATGAGCAGAGAAGATCTGCTTAAGATTAACGCCGAAATAGTTAAGTCCTGTGCCGAAAAGATTCGTCTATATGCTCCCAATAGCATTGTCATCGTTGTCTCCAACCCCCTTGATGCCATGGTTTATGTGGCCTACAAGGTAACCGGTTTTCCTAAAGAGCAAATCATGGGAATGGCTGGAGTTTTAGACTCAGCAAGGTACAGATATTTTATAGCTGAAACCTTAGGAGTTTCACCCAGGGATGTCCAAGCTCTGGTTATGGGTGTTCATGGAGATCTAATGCTTCCACTGATAAGACTTGCCAATGTGGCTGGAATTCCAATCACAGAGCTTCTGTCTCGGGATAAAATCGAAGAAATAGTCATTAAAACCAAGTATGGTGGTGGCGAAATCGTCAATCTCTTGAAAACAGGAAGCGCCTTTACCACACCAGGGCTTGCAACCATAGAGATGGCAGAAAGTATCCTAAAGGATGAAAAGAGGGTCCTTACCTGTTCAGTGTTACTTGAGGGAGAGTATGGTATAAATGGTGTTTTCCTTGGAGTCCCTGTGATTGTCGGAAGAAGGGGAGTAGAAAGAATTCTTGAGATACACCTCGAACCTGAGGAACTAAGTGCCCTCCATCAAAGCGCCAAAGCCTGCCAGGAGTTGATAAACGCCTTACCTGAACTATAGTTGTTTGATCAATGTTTCAACGGATCTTTTTATCTCTTCTCTAATCTCCCTTAATCTCTGTAAAATCTCTTCCTTTGATCCCTCTAACTTAGCTGGATCTGGAAAAGACCAATGAATTAACCTTGCTGTGGGCAAGTATGGACAGGACTGCCTTGCAGAATCACAAAGAGTCACCACCAGATCAAGGCTCTCCACAGGTATTTCCTCTAATCCCTTTGGCCTTGCAGAGCTTAGATCAAAACCCTCTTCTTGCATAACCTCCACCACTAAAGGATTTACCTCCTTTTCAGGTAGGGCACCAGCAGAGTAGACTTCTATCTCCTTTTTATACAAATTAGCAAAGTATTTCCCATAGGCCTCTGCCATCTGACTTCTTGCAGTATTTCCAGTGCAAATAAAGGCAATCTTCATATTACTTAGATTTTGCTTTAGCGTGATTTCATTTTACAATATAACACACTCTTGTTAAATTTACATTAAAAAGTTAGGTGTCTGTAATCCATGACTGGTATTCTATACGTGGTATCTCTTCCCATTGGAAACCTAAAGGACATTACTTTACGAGCTTTAGCGGTCTTAAAGGAAGTAGACCTTATTCTCACAGAGGATACTAGAAGCTTTCAAAAAATTGCCAAAGCTTATGAAATTCCACCTAAAAAATTAATCAGTTTTTACCGAGAAAAGGAGATTAAAAAGGAGGATAGGATCATAGAGATTCTGAAGGAGGGGAAAAAGATTGCTCTGTGTAGTGAAGCGGGAACCCCTCTCATCTCTGATCCCGGAAGTAGATTAATTCAAAGGGCTTATCGAGAGGGGATAAAGGTTGTGCCTATCCCTGGTGCTTCAGCCCTCAGCTGTGCCCTTTCTGTCTCCGGAATAGATCTATCAGAGGGATTCGTCTTTCTTGGCTTTCCTCCTAAAAAAGAAAAATTACTCCGAGAGAGACTTAGCAAGATTCCCCCTGATCTACCCCTAATCCTTTTTATTTCTCCCCATGATTTCCCTGAAATCATTGCACTCCTACTTAAGATTCTTGGCAACAGAGAGGTCTTTTTAGCAAGAGAACTAACCAAGTTTCACGAGGAGTTACTTCTTACCACTTTAGATGAGCTATCTAAAAGAGAGGCAGTGCGAGGAGAGATTACCATTGTTGTGGGGAGACCATATGGAGAAGAATTTCAAGTAAAAGAGAAGCCTTCAGTTGAACACTTACAGAGAAGATATCTTGAGCTTAAAGCCAGGGGGTTGCGAAAAAGAGAAATAGCAAAGATCTTGGCAGTAGAACTTGGGATAACCGCCAAGGATATCTATGAAGTGATTAGGAATCTTTAAACATTTAGCCTTTCTGGGTGTTCCCTCAGAAATCTCTCTATTTCTGCGAAAAAGACCTTTAGAAGCTCTTCTTCCTTAACCTTTTTAATGATCTTTCCCTCACGAAAGATCAGACCAACCCCCTTGCCTCCAGCAATCCCTAAATCGGCAATCTTTGCCTCTCCAGGACCATTCACCACGCACCCCATAACTGCAAGCTTTAAATTTGCTCTAATGTTTCTAGCCCACCTCTCAACCTCCTCATAAAGCTTCATCAGATCGATCTCACACCTTCCACAGGTGGGACAGGCAATTATATCAGGATGAAGGGTTCGCAAACCTAAATTCCTCAAAATCTCGAAGGCAACGTAAACCTCCTCCACTGGATCGGCAGTAAGAGAGACTCTAATGGTATCACCGATACCTTTCATAAGTAAATGTGTTATCGCCATGGTATTCTTTATAGTTCCGGCAAGCAACCCTCCAGCCTCTGTTACACCAATATGTAGCGGAAAATCGGATTTTTTGGAGAACTCTTCATAGGCCTTCACTGTATCCCACCAGTTAGAGGATTTAAGAGACACCTTTAGGTTGTAGAAATCAAACCTTTCAATTACATATTCAACCCACCGCAGGGCACTCTCTACCATGGCCTTAGGACCAGGGGTTCGATACTTTCTCAAAAACTCCGCCTCAAGGGAGCCAGCGTTAATGCCAATTCTTAGGCAAACTCCCACCTCTTTACATCCCCGAAGGAGAGCATCAAGGTGCTTCTTACTTTTAATAGTGCCTGGATTAATGCGTATCCCAGCAACACCTGCCAAAAGTGCCTTCTCTCCAAGAGAGATGTCAAAGTGAAGATCGGCAATCACAGGCAGGGGAGAGTTTCTAACAATTTCCTTTAAAGCCAAAGCAGCCCTCTCATCAGGCACAGCCACCCTCACGATCTCGCAACCAGCCTCACTTAAAGCCTCAATCTGAGAAAGGGTTGCCCCTATATCCTTGGTATCAGTATTAGTCATACTCTGAACCCTTATGGGATTATCCCCTCCGATACCAACTTTACCCACCCAAATCTCTCGAGTTTTTCTTCTGCTGATTCTCGGAAACATTTCTCCCCTTGTCTTTTGCATTAAGGTTATTTATATATATTGTTATAGACATTACCCATAAAATTTTAGATAGAGGTGATGCTATGTTTAAAATTGTAACATTGATTTTACTTTTTTTAACTATCTTCAACTTATCCAATGCACGCAGCACAGAAATCCAGAAATTTACCTTCGGAGTTGTGCCCCAATTTCCTCCGGATTTTATTGAGCAGGCCTGGGGACCTGTACTTAGAGAAATATCCCTGCGCAGTGGTTACCTTTTTGAATTGAAAATCAAAAAAACTATACCTGAATTCGAGAAGGGTTTCCTTAGTGGTGAATTCGACTTTGCCTTCATGAATCCCTATCATATGGTTGTAGCAAGAAGAACCCAAAAGTATGAGCCTATCATAAGAGATGCTACTCCTTTAACAGGAATTTTAGTTGTTAAAAAGGAAAGCTCCATCTCTAAGGTTGAAGATCTGAATGGAGCAACGATAGCCTTTCCTGCGCCCAATGCCTTTGGGGCTTCTCTTTATATGAGGGCCCTTCTTACTGAAAAATTTAAGATCAAGTTCACTCCTAAGTATGTGAAGACCCATGATAATGCCTACCGGCATGTAGTTTTAGGTTTGGCAGAGGCTGGAGGCGGGGTAAATCAGACCTTTCAAAGACAACCAGATGAGATACGCAATCAACTACGTATTCTCTATGAAACACCACCCTCTGCTCCCCACCCAATAGCAGTTCATCCCAGAGTCCCTCAAAAGGTAAGAGAAATATTCGTCAAACTCTTTTTTGAGATCTTAAGGGAAAAACAATTTGAAGAAAATTTTAAAAACATGCAGCTACCTCAACCACTCTTAGCAGACTACAAAAGAGATTATAAACCCCTCGAAAAGTTGAAATTGGAGAGATACTGGGTTGAAGAATAAAGCCAACTTCTTTGACCTATCAAAATGGAGATTTGGTAATCAACTCCTTTTTGTCTTTTTTCTGATCTTTTTAACTACCGGTGTGATAGTAAATTATCTGAACTATTACCTGCAAGTTAATCGTTTTCAAAATCTAATTTATCATAAGGTTAAATTAACAAGAGAGCTTCTCACTTCAGCTATTCTAACACCACTACTTAACGAGGACTTTGATAAAATAGAGAGATATTTGATGAATGTAGTAGATACCGAAAATCAAGTGATAGGTGTTAAACTGATTAGTTCTTCGGGAATTATCCTACTATCTGCCATTCAGAGTAACGGAACAACAAAGATCCAATATCCTCGTAGCCCCTTTGAGCTTCAACTGGAGGATAAATATATAGAAAGGGAGAGTGACTGGCTCTATATATTCCCAGTCAAAGTCACTCCCCAAAGTCCTCCTTTAGCCTGGATTTCTCTAAGTTACTCCAAAGAACTTCTCACTACAATAAAAAGAGAGAGCTTGCTCACCAATATCTTCACATTCCTTGCCGCTTTGATAGTAAATTTTCTAATCATCGGTATTTTCTCTAAGACTTTTCAAAAAGACCTCAATCTCATCACCGACTTCTTAATCAATCTTCCCGAGAGATATGGCTCATTCTCAAGAGATGTTTTGCATTCCCAGGAAATGCAAACCTTACAAAGCATAGCAAACAAATTATCGGCTATTCTCAAAGAACAAAGAGAAAAAATTTATGAAGAGAAAAATAAACTTGAGACTATTCAAAATGTCATAAAGGAAGGTTTAGTGGTGGTTGATAGAGATTTAAAAATTATTCACTTTAACAAAGCCTTTCTGGGTCTTACAGAGAGTCCTCCCCAAGGGGATTTGGAGGGGGTCAGATTACCTGATATACTACCACTTCACGAAGAAGATTCAAATGAGTGTCTGTGGAAAGGTAAAATAATCTCCTTGATCGATAAATTTCTACTTGGTGAAACCGACTTATCTAATGTTGAAGCTGTACAGAGATTATCTGATGGAATGGAAAGATATCTTGAACTGAGTTTTAGCCCCTATCAATTGGAGACGGGAAAAAGGGGGCTTGTGGTGCTCATGAGAAATGTAACAGAAAGGAAAAAACTTCAAAAAAAGATGTTAATCATGGATAAGTTAGAGACAGTGAATAAATTAGCGGGTGGTATTGCCCATGATTTGAACAACTACTTAGCCTCTCTCTATAATTATCTAAACCTACTAAAGCTTAGACTCCTAAAACAGGAGATTTCCTTTGAAGACAACTTTAACAAATTAGAAAGCCTTCTAACCAAAATGACCAATCTCACTTACCAACTACTCAATCTAAGCAAGGGAAATGCACCTATCATGAAGCCAGCAAACATAACAGACCTCATCAAAGAAGTAGCCAATTTTTGTTTTAGCGGATCACCTATTACCTTTAGCTTAAAGGAAGAGGGTGAAATCAGAAGTTTTCTCTTTGATGAAAATCAAATGGCACAGGTTTTTCAAAACCTGTTTATAAATTCCAAGGAAGCCATGCCAGAGGGAGGTAAAGTTTCCGTTACCTTAACGGTAAAGGAAAAACCACAAACTCAAGAGGGTTCTGCAAAGGAAAAATGGGTCGTGATTGAAGTTTCTGACACGGGAACGGGAATTCCAGAGGATATCATGTCACGAATTTTTGAACCCTTCTTTACCACAAAAAAGACTGGTTCAGGTCTTGGGCTAACCATAGTCTCACAGATTATCAAAAATCACGGAGGTGAAATAGAAGTTCACTCCAAGGTTGGTGTAGGCACCACCTTTGTTTTAAAATTGCCTTATAAAGAAGTTTCATCCACCGAGGAGATGAAAACTGATACTCCATCCTGGAACTTTGAAGGTCTGAGGATATTAATTGTTGATGATGAAGTAGATATCATCGAACCTTTAAAAGTCATCTTATCAGACCTTGGTTTCGAGGTTGAAGCAGTTAGTAGTCCTTTGAAAGCCATGGATCTCTTCAGAGAAGCTCTGGAGAAGAAGAGGCCCTTTGAGATCGTTCTTACCGATTACACTATGCCTGATATGACAGGTGATAAACTAATAAAAACCTTAAAAAAGATAAATTCAGAATTTAAGGCTATCCTCTCCACAGGTTATGCTGATATCACCATTACTTCAAACACTGAAGAATATCAATTTGATGGCATACTAAAAAAACCTTACAAGTTTGAGGATCTGTTGAAGACTTTACATTTCGTTATTTACAAATAAATTAACAAGGTATGCTGAATTTTCTCTTTTTGGCAAAGGATACCTCCAAAATTCCGAAAGAGTTCTATCTTGCTATTGATAGATTCCAAATCAAGCTCTTCACCCTTCCTGATTTCTCTGAAAAGCCCATTATCCAAAGGGAAATTTTCACAGGGATCATTGTGCTCGGAGGAGATGGAACCCTCTTAAAGGCCGTTCCTTTCGCTTATGAACTCAACCTACCAATATTAGGTGTAAACATGGGTAAATTTGGCTTTCTCACAGAGATCTCACTTCACGAATTGGAAACAGTCCTTGATCTCTGGATAAAGGGAAGAGTCAATTTTGAAGAGCGAACACCTTTAGTTATCGATTACAGGGGCCATAAAATGATTGCGCTTAACGAAGGTGCTCTCCTTAAAGGTCCCTTAGGACGAGTCATAACCCTTCACTTAACTATCGAGGAAGAACCCTTTGTGAAAATACGTGGCGATGGGCTTATTGTCAGCACTCCTACAGGATCCACCGCTTACAACCTCAGTGCAGGTGGACCTGTCTTACATCCAAAGACAGAGGCTTTTGTCATAACACCTATCTGTGCTTTTAAACCTCAAATGAGACCGCTTGTCTTTCCTGATAGATACAAAGTAAACATAACATTAGAAGAGGGAGGAGAGGAAGTCCATCTGCTGGTAGATGGACATACAAACTTGATACTCTCTGAGGGAGACCAAGTCTCCCTTACCAAAGCAGAGAGAAATATTAAAATAGTGCCTTCACCATCCAAAGGATACCTTCAGATTCTTCGGGAAAAGTTTGGCTGGCAGTAGTTCCTTAGAATTCTTCGCTCTCCTTTTTAAAGAACTTTTCTGCAAGCTCTTCTTTCTTTTCTTTCGCTGCCTCTTTTGCTTTTTCTAAGGTCTCTGATAGAGTTGCCCTCTTTTCCTCATAAATTTCCTTGGCCTTACTGGTAAGTTCTCCAACCTTTTCCTCTGCTACACTCCTGATGGTTGACACCTTCTCCTTTAAATGTTCTGTTTCTTCTTTCAACTTTTCTAAGGTTTCACCGGCTTCCTCTCTTATTTTTCTTCTTAACTCTGCACCACTTGCAGGAGCATAAAGTAGAGCAACCAAAGCTCCAACGGCTGCTCCAGCTAAAAAGGCTAAAAAGAGAGAAGTTCTGGTTTCAGACATGATATTCACCTCCAGTTGTATTTTAACTCGTTATATTCTTAAAATCTTTCTAATTCCGCAAAAAAGCTCTGATATACCGGATATGATGGCAGAGGTCTCTACATAGGTCTTTTTGAGGGCTATGTTAAAACTATCAAGAATGTGTTTACCTGTGTCAAGGGTCTCAGAGAGGCTTTTAATGAGAGGATCAAAATTCTGTGTCACCTTTAAGGTCTTGTCTCTCACCTCGGTGGTTAGAGCTTTGACATCCTTGAGAATATCTCGGGACTCTTCCAGGGTATAATGTAGATCATCTTTTACCACTTCGATTTGCCCTTTTAAAAAGGATTCAAATTCTTTAATTGATGAGCCTAACTCCTCGACAATCCTTGGTAAAATTTTTAGTTCCGAGAGGATGTGATTTAAATTACCCAAAGTTTCCTTAGATAATTCCAGATTTTCACCAAGTTTCTCAGCAGATACCTTTAAATCATGAATCAATCCAGGTAGTATCTCCAAATTACGGTTGACATTTCTAACCACTCCTGAAATCTTTATGGCTACAAAAAGTAAAATGAGGACAGCTAATATGGCTAAGCCCAAGAAGATATAGACTATTGGATCCATAGGCATCTCCTAAAACGATTATCCTACACTATAGGATTATTATAAAACCAAATCGAAGCCTTGGCAAGAAAAATCAATACCATTTTATCAATTCAGTAAAAGCTCTTCTTAAGATTTCAGAACGGGGAATAACTCTCACTCCAAGTCTTCTGAGCCCATGCCCATAGAGAGAATACCTAACCTCGTAAGTGGCCTTGTTGCCCTCTTGCTTTGTGAGCTCCATAGGCATGTAATTTATCTCCTTTTTTGTATTTTCTTCATCAAGCCCCGTCTCTCTGATACAGACCAATTCCACCGTCAAAAGGTCTGGAGATAAATTTCCCAAAGATATTTCCACATAGACCTCTAATTCAGTGTCCTCCCAAATCTCTTCACTTTTCAGATTAGTGTAAAAATTTAAAATTTTTAGATCTCTCCAATTTTCCTCCAATATTCTCTTTTCACTAATTAACGCCCTCACCATAGCAAAATCATCCTTCGCAAGGGTCCTAGATTGGGCAAGAGCTGGCAGATATAATCTTTGGAGATACTCCCCAAGCACCCTATTCATACTATAGTACTTGCAGACGGTGTAAAAGGCCCTTTTCATCCGATAAACCCACTCTCTGGGAATACCCTCTTCGTCTCTCTTATAAAAAAGCTCTCTAATCTCTCCCTCAAGAAGGCCATAAAGCTGATTGGCTTCATAGAAATTAAAGGGAGGTAGACCGTCCTTTGGCTCAATCGCCCACCCGTTAGTCCCATCATAGGCTTCAACCCACCACCCATCTAAAACACTCAAATGTAAAACTCCGTTCATACAGGCCTTCATACCTGATGTTCCGCTGGCCTCCATGGGCCTATATGGAAGGTTGAGCCACACATCTGAACCCCAAAGAATGGTTCTTGCCAAGTGAAGATCATAGTTATCCAAAAAAATCAATCTGTCCTCAACTTGATATTTTTCCCTAAATTCGAGGATCTCCTGAATGATCTTTTTACCCTCGATATCCTTAGGATGGGCTTTACCTGCAAAGACAAACAAGACAGGCCTTTCTGAATCCTGAAGTAACCTAAGAAGTCTCTCTTTGTCAAAAAGAATAAGATGATTTCTCTTATAACCAGTAACTCTTCTGGCACAACCAACGATCATGTGAAATCTCTTCAATGGCACACTCCATCTTTTGGTAGCCTTTTGAGAATCACCCTTTAAATACTCTTCCTCTAAGAATCTGTTTAGACAATTTATAAGTCTTTGCTTGTTTTTTCTGTGAGCTTCCCAAATTTCTTCATCAGGAATCCTTAGGATCTCTTCCCAGGCTGGATCCTCATGACTTAAAAATCTATAATCCGGCCCTACGTAATCTCTCAAAAGTTTCTCGAAGGGCTCGCTCAGCCATCTCCAGTGGATTCCATTTGTAACGTAATCGATTGGAACTTCTTCAAGGAGCCAATCAGGAAACAGGGGATGCCACATCTTCTTTGTGGTCTCCTGGTGAAGTTTGGACACAGCATTGACAAATCTTGATTTTCTGATGGTTAGAGCAGGGAGCCAAAAGATTGTCTTATCACCAAGGATACAGCCACACTGCATGAACTGATCCAACGTTATGCCCAAGGCTTTTAACTCTGGACCAATGTATTTTTCTACGAGCTTGGTGTCAAAATGCTCGTTTCCGGCAATTAGGGGTGTATGGGTGGTGAACACTGTAGTTTCCTGGATGTAAAGGGCAGCTTCTTCATAGCTAAGGCCCCTCTCAAGCATCAACTCCCTTAGCCTCGGAAGGATAACAAAGGCAGAATGTCCCTCGTTAAGATGATATATCCTGGGATTTAGTCCCAATTTCTTTAAAGCTACATAACCACCTACACCCAAGAGGATCTCCTGTTTGAGACGTTTCTCAGCATCGGCGGGATAGAGATAGTCAAGAACATTTCGCCACTCCTGTGGATTCTCAGGAATATCACAATCTAAGAAGAAACAAAGTCTCTTTCCAACCTCTACCTTCCACAATTTTGCTTTTATTACATTATCAAGTATACTTATCTCAAGGAGAAGTGGATTTCCTGCTTGGTCTTTCACCTCCCTCAAAACACTTAAAAAGCGATCGAATTTTTCTGGTTCCTCCCTCTGTATCTTAGTCTGATCAATTACCTGTTTGAAATAACCCTTATTGTAAAGTAGACTAAAGCCCACAATGGGGATGTCAAAATCAGAAGCTCCCATAAGTATGTCCCCTGCTAAGACACCAAGCCCACCAGCATATACTGGTAAAGCCTCATGCAGGGCAAACTCGGTGCAAAAGTAGGCTATGGTGTCTTCTGAAGATATGCCTAAGGACTCTACCACTGGACTGCTCTTTTTTAAGTATTCCTCAAAGCGTTCCCAGATTTCCTGTAAATCATTTAAGAACTTCTTATCCTGCGACAATGCCTGAATCTTCTCCTTTGGTAATAAATGAATGAACTTGATGGGATTATGTTTTACCTTACGAAATAGCTCAGCATCCATCTTATAGAAGAGGGAGAGAGCATCAAAGTCCCAGGTAAACCACAAATTATAAGAAATGGTAACTAACTTTTCTAAGCTTTGAGGAAAACGGGGATAAACGAAAAATTTTTTGAATTCCATTATTAAGCCTCCGTTTTGGCTTCAATATCGGTGAGGATGTTTATGAAATACCTATAGGCATTTTCAGGCAGATCATAAGGCGAAAAATACTTATGCACATCACCATCTTGAAAGTATTTAATACACATGTAGTAAAAGTGATCAGATGTGGTTAGTTTCTTCAGTATAGGAATAAGCCAAGTGAGATTTCTTTCCTTGGCCTTTCTTAAAAACTCAAAAACGGTCTTCATGGCATTCCATTGTAAAGGATTAGACAACCAGGCAGAAAGATCCCTTTCGGTATCTGCCCAAGAGGTTGGCGTCGGTACAGAGAGTCCCTTAGGTGTATAGTTCAAGGTCTGATATGCCTCTGATGGAAAGATAAATCTTATGTCTACTTCCTGAAGGAGAAGTTCTATTACCCTTTTTATGAATTCGAATATACCTGTCTCCTTCCACTGATGTTCTCCAAAGGTCTCATAATCCATAAATAAGCCTAGGTAAAGATTTCTACCCTCGGTTTCACCCAAAGTGAGAGCCTTGATCCATTGAACATATCTTTCTGCTGTTAAGGGATACTCAGCCCAGCCTCGATCACTGAACCGGAAGGCTATATCATCAGATAGTTTGTAATGCTTCAGAAGAAGTAGGTGGGCATGGTTATAGGAGAATCGAGGATAGAGGGGAGAATCTCCCATGAGAATACGATCTGCTCCTTCAATGAGGATAGTTTTAATCTGAGGAAAATTCAAAAGGACGTCGGAAAGTTTGTCAAAGTAGATAAGCTCTGTATTTCTGAAGACCCTGGGAACATACCCAAATTCCTCTTCAATTATCTCCAGATGGGCTGCTACCTGTTCAATGAATTCGTCGAGATCAAAGATGCTTGCCAGAGAGTGATAGTAGGTCTCTGCAATGAGTTCTACGCCACCAGTTTTTAACAGTTCCTGAAAGGACTCATAGACCTCAGGCCTGTACATTTTGGCTTGCTCAAGAAAGGTCCCGGTTATACTGTAGGAAATTTTAAAGCGACCTTCCGAAAACAGTATTAGCTCTCGAAAGAGATTATTGGTAGGAAGATAACACTTCTCAGAAACTTTGTTAAAGATGAACCTGTTTAGTTCTTCATCGAAATAAGATCTTGTTGATCCGATGTCAAAAAAGGAGTATCTTGCAACTCTGAAGGGTTGATGAACTTGAAAGTAGAATATGATATAAAGCATCCTTAAGCTAAAATCTCTCGATAGATCTTAATAATCTCCTCTGCAGGCTTTCTCCAGGTAAAGTTTTTCACCTCCTCTCGCACTTTCCCCTGAAGTTCCCTTAATCTATCTTGATTGGTGGCAAGTTCAATGATTGATGCGACCATCTTATCCACATCCCAGAAGTCAACTTTATAGGCATTCTCAATAACCTCAGAGGCACCGGATTGTTTGGATATAATAATAGCACATCCAAAATGCATGGCTTCAAGCGCAACAATACCGAAGGGTTCAGAGACAGAGGGCATCACAAGTATGTCACTCATAGAGAGAGCCTCTTCCACTTCCTCTCTGGTAAGAAAGCCCGTAAACATGATGTAAGTGCCAATACCCAGGGAGCTTGCCTCAAGCATGAGCTCCCTCTCCATCTCTCCTGCCCCTGCAATGACAAATCTGACTCTAACGCCTTGTTCTAAGACCTTTTTTGCTATTTCCAAAAAGATTTTAGGACCTTTCTGCGGAGTTAACCTACCAAGAAAGAGCACCACAGGCTCTTTGAATTTCTTGATCTTCCTTGGCTGAGCTGTTTTGGCGGTAAAGGCGTTATGCACCACTCTAATCCTATCCTCAGAGACTTTGTAATGTTCTATGGCTATTGATTTAGTGTAGTGGGAGACCGCAATGGCCCTATCGGCATAGTTTAATCCTATGTATTCAATTTCATGAATTACGGGATGTCCATAACCTAAAGCCCTATCAAACTCCGTTGCATGTAAGTGAGCAACCATAGGTTTTTTAAACTTCTTCTTCAGAAAGAGCCCGGCAGGGTAGGTTAACCAATCATGGGCATGAATAAGATCGAAGTTGATCTTTTCAGCTAACTTCAAAACGTTATTAGAGTACAGGCTTACTTTGTGCAGTAGATGGTTCCCCTGAGAGAGAATGAAGGTAAGCCTTTGGACAACCTCATGTGGTACTTCAGAGGACACTTTGCTTTTTACTGCTTCTTCATTGGGGCCTGTGGAGAGAATCTTGCCTATGCTTGCATAGGTTGTTTCCTCTGGTGCCACATATAAATAGGGAAAAAATTTCAGGGGTTCCTCCTGATATCTATTATTGTCATCCTTTTTGGCAACAGGATAATCTGCCTCTTCTGGTTTGGATATCTCAAAGAAAACCTCATCTTTGGTTGGTAAAATCATCTTTATGGTTACCCCTAACTCTGCTAAAGCTTTAAATAATCCGTAACAGGCCATTCCAAGCCCACCTACGATAAAAGGGGGATATTCCCAGGTTAACATCAAGACTCTCATTTAGTTTCCTCCTTTTTGCCTATCCAAAAGCTCTCTCTCCAAGAGATAAATAGCTGCCACTGACCAAAACTGAGCAGGTGCTCCCTTGGGATAATATGGATGATCGCCATCGTATAGTTCAGGAATGTTTCCCACTTTTCCGCTTAAGATTAGACTCTTGAAGGGGTGAAGAAGCCTCTTTAAGGCCTCCAGATAGTCCTTCTCTGGTAAAAACCTGGATAGCATCTTGGCGTAAGGTAGAAGTAGCCACACCCAAACGGACCCGTTGTGGTAGGCAAGATCTCTCTGATACCAGTTACCAAAGTATTTCCTCTTAAAGGCTGGGTGTCTCGGAGATAGAGATCTCAACCCAAGGGGCGTTAAAAGCTCCGTTCTAACTATTCTCTCTGCAAGTTCGAAGTCAGATATCGAGACCTTGGTAAAAGGCAACCCCAGAGCTATAACAAAGTTGGGTCTTACCTCGAAAATAGGTTCACCCCTGTAGATTCTATCAGCTATGGAGTGCTCTCCAAAATATCTTCTAAAGTTTTCGTTCTGTTTGCTAATCAAAGCCTCAAGGTCAAACTTTTTGATAAAGCTTTTTCGTAGGTGTTTAGAGGCATAAACTAAAACGTTGTGCCACAGGGCAGAGATTTCTATAGGTTTTCCATACCTTGGTGTTAGAGGTCTTCCATCAAGGACAACATCCATCCAAGTAAGGGCAAGATTAACGGTGTCTGGTATCTCAAGAAAACCATCCTCTCTATCGACAAAGAAAGGTAGATCTTCGTTGGTGAAGAGTTCTCCAAGGATATCTTCCACAGTCTGAAAAAGCCTTTTCCTGTTTTCAGCACCAGCCTTTCTACCAAAAAACTCAACATAATCAAAGACTCTTAGCAAAAACCAGAGAGTACCATCAAGGGAGTTGTAGTTTGTCTCTTCTGCGTGGCCTATGACATTGGGAATAAGGCCACCACGTCTTCTCTCTGCATAGGTATTGATTATGTCTAATGCTAAGTCCCTACCCTCTGGGAGATAAAACACAGCTGGAAGACCTATGAAGGTGTCTCTTCCCCAGCAATAAAACCAAGGGTAACCTGCTATCACGTCTTTTTCTAAGAGGAAATCCCTAAGCATCCCTTCCAAAACCTGTAAGATCTCCTTTTCATTAAAGGAGCTCTTAATCTTATCAGGCCTTGGATAACCCTTATATCTACTCTCAATTACTGATATCTCCTCCTCCACATTCTTCAAAGCTTGATCTGAAAAGAGGATCTTAAGTTCTTCCTTTGGGGATATCTCTGCCTCAATCACAAAGGGCGAAAAGAGATCTTCAAAGGGATAGTAACCCCTTAGTTCTTCTAAGGGATAATAAACCTGATAGTAAAAGAGAGGATCAATCTTAAGCTCTCCCTTGCTGAGATAGAGAAATAGAGCCAAATCCTCCTTTCCCAAAAAGGCAGATCTGTCATTGGAGTCTAAGGCATAATCCTGCCATGATGAGGCATTTACCACCTCATGATGATTTCTGAAGGTAAACTTAGGACGCAAAGAGAGTTTAAAGGGATAGGAGCTAGAATTCCTATAAGTGATAAGCAGGACATTCTTTTTCCGATGAAATTTAAGGGTCTTTTCCAAAAAAACTTCCTTTTTCTGTGGACACTGATAGATAAATAAGGGAAAAGGTCTGAAATAAAAATCCTTGATTAACTTATAACCCTCGGGATAGAGGGTGTCCCTGTAAAAGTTGGTATCAAGTGAGTAGGTCAGCCCTGAGGGAAAGATGACCCTTTCTTCAAGAGAGGATAAAAGATGATATCGTCTGCCGTAATCTCTTCCTGCTATGAGGAGTCCGTGGTATTTTCTGAGATTTGCAAGAAAGGCTGTTCCCAAAGCATAGCCACCTTGATTATTGCTTAAGATCCATTCATAAGGAGTGAAAAGAGAGTAAAGCTCGCTTAACATATACACTTAATTATAGAAGTTCAAAATAAAATATCAAGGGTAATTTTATATAAAAATTGTTAAAGGTAGATTAATTATATGTAACTATACATTGAAACGAAAGTAAATAATATCACCATCTTTTACCAAATAGTCTTTTCCCTCGAGACGAATTAGACCTAAATCACGGGCTTTTTGCCAGCTTTCTGCCCGAAGATAATCCTCATAGGGGAGGACTTCTGCAGCGATAAAACCCCGCTCCATGTCAGAGTGAATTTCACCGGCAGCCTCCTTGGCAGTGGTTCCCTCCTTAATAATCCAAGCCCTGGTCTCCTTTGGCCCAGTGGTGTAGAAATTGATAAGTTTCAAAAGTTTAAAGCCCTCTCTTATCATCACATTAAGCCCTGGCTCTTTCAAACCAAAGGCCTCAAGAAAGGCCTTCTTTTCCTCGTGAGTTAAGTTAGCCAGTTCATTTTCAAGCTTTCCACAAAGGGCAACCAGAGGAATTCCCTCATTCTTTGTCTTTTCCTCCAAGGCCCTGTAGGGTTCATTCTCATCCAAAGAGATAAGATCTTCTTCTCCAAGGTTGGCAATATACATCATCGGTTTTATGGATAAGAGAAAAAGAGTTTTTTCTAAATATCTCCATTCTTCAGAGGAGAAGCTATCTTTATACAACCTGAGGGGTTTAAGCTCCTCTAAGATCTCTTTACTTTTTCTTATGGTATCAAGCTCAAGCATATAGGATTTATCAGCCTTTGCTTGTTTTTGAACCCTCTCCTCTCTTCTCTCTAAGGTTTGCAAATCAGCCATAATTAGCTCGATCTCGATAATCTCTGCATCCCTTATAGGATTTATCTCCCCCTCAACATGAACTATATCATTATTCCAAAAACACCTCAGAACCTGAGCAATTGCAGAGACTCCTCTGATGTGAGATAAAAACTGATTACCTAAGCCCGCTCCCTTGCTTGCACCTTTGACCAGACCTGCTATGTCTACAAATTCTATCAGAGCTGGCGTGGTCTTTGCACTCCTCTCTCGTTTAGTGATGAAATCCAGTCTCTCATCAGGTATAGCTACCATTCCCACATTTGGTTCTATAGTGCAAAAGGGATAGTTGGCCACCTCTGCCTTTATCTTTTGTAAAAGGGCATTAAAAATGGTAGATTTTCCCACATTGGGAAGCCCAACAAGTCCTATATTCAAATCCATAGGCTCACCTTTGATTTCGATCTATAGATGAACAACCAGAAAAAAGTTAAGACAGAATTCTCATTTTAAAAGGATCTCAAGTAGATCCCTTGGAAATCGCATAACCTTACCTTCCCTGTTTATGGCTACATGGGTAGTATGTCCCTCCACAAGTAAATCTTCGTCCCTAAGGATCTCATATCCAAAGACTACCTTGTAAGATTTAGCTTCCAGTAAACGAGTTTTAATCCGCAGCAGATCATCATAGCGTGCCGAGGCTTTGTATCTTGCAGAGACCTCTACAACAGGTAGTATTAAACCTTTCTCTTCCTCGACGGCTCTATAAGAGAGGCCCCTTTTGCGGAGATACTCTGTTCTGCCTATTTCAAAGAGTCGCATATAGTGAGCATAGTACATAACACCACCACAGTCAGTATCTCCGTAGATCACCCTGTAAAGGACCTCGTCCACTGCTTAAACCCCTTGCTAAATTTCCAAAAAGGGCTATTTTATGTTTATGGATGATATTTTAACGCAAAAGAGTAAAAAGATAATAGCTGGGCCAAAGAGGATTAATACTCTCATTGAAAAGCTCTCTAAGGCGATAATTCTCAATCATCCTTTACTTGAGGATGTGGTTTTAGTTGGAATCAGATGTGGAGGGGTTCCGGTAACAAACAGACTTAAAGATATTTTTATTAAAAAAAAGAAAATTGAGATCCCAGTCGGGTATCTTGATATCACCCTTTACCGCGATGATTGGACCCGCATAAGCCAATATCCTGAAGTAAGAAAGACAGAAATACCTTTCTCTATCGAAGATAAAAATGTCATTCTTGTGGATGATGTGATCTTCACTGGGAGAACCATTAGAGCAGCTATGGATGCTCTAATTGACTTAGGAAGACCTAAGAAGATTGAGCTTGCTGTATTGGTTGATAGAGGTGGTCGGGAATTTCCCATCGAACCCACCTACACGGCCCTGAGGGTAAAGAAAATAGCACCTTATGATTATGTATCAGTATACTTTAAGGAATTGCATGGCAAAGACCAGATTACTCTTGAGAGTAAATAGGGGAGTGATGTAAAATGGGCGGAAGATCAAGAAAATCTATCCTAAAACAAAAAATAGCCAAATACTACCGAGAGAGGGAGAATCCTCTAGCTTTACTTGCCCTTCAAGATGAAATAGTTAAGCTTAACCAGGAGAAACTAAAGGCCTTTCAAGAGAATCTTGAGTATCTAAGGGAGATTAACCTAAATCCAAGAGCTCAGGAGCCAGCTTCCAAACTAAACATAAGAAAATACACCCAAGAGCCAGATAAAAAATTCGGTAACAGAGCCTTCTATGAAAGTCTTTATCCCATAACTTTAGAATACCGCTTTATGTCGCTTCAGGCCATATTTGCCTGGTACATGATGGCCTTAGAGATGATCTACGGGGATAAAATTCCCAAGATACATCTCAATCGTCTGCAGAAGTGGATCAAATACTGGCTTTCAAGCCTTACTCCTGAGCAGGAGTTGCAACTTAAAAGTGCCATCATCTCCTGGATCATGAACAGATTTACATAAAAGGTGAGGTGTTTTGCCTTTATCTTTGTAAAACCAATTGTAATGATACTTCTGTTGCTTCTATTATGGAAGCCTTCTCAGACATTTGCAAATAAACTCATTCTTTATACTGATAATGACTCATACGGAAAAGTCAATCAAAACAAAACGTGGTATTTAGCCTTGGGAGAGCCTGCCTTTGCCAATTTTGCAGACATCAAAGTTCCCTCTAATTTTTTTCTCCTAGGTCCCGCTGGGAAAAAGGAGAAATTAACCCTTCTTCGCAAAGAGCTCTTTGATCCATGGTTCAATCAAAGGCGCATAGCCTATGAGACCAAACTCTCGGTAAGTGAACCGGGAGATTATATCCTCTGTATCGAGGGGGAGGATTATCTGATAGGCAGAGGAAAGATTGTTAAACCCTTTGCTAAGGCTGTCTTTCATGTGGAGAGAGAATTAAACTGGGATAAACCCTGTGGTTTTGACCTTGAAATAAAATCCTTTACCCGCCCATACGGCCTTCAACCAGGAGCTTTACTGTGGGGACAGGCTCTTTATCAAGGAGAACCTCTATCTTCTGGAGAAATTGAGGCAGAGAGGCTGAGACTCAAACTAAACCCTCAAGCCCTCCCCAAAGATTCAACTGGTGAGGTAAATCTTCCTATATTCAAGAAAAGGGTAAAACTTGATGATAGAGGATATTTCTATGTTAATTTTGAGGAGGAGGGATGGTGGGTTATCACAGTGAGCTTACCTCGTGGGACTAAGACCTTTGGTAATCAGAATTATCCTTTGGAATTGCAAAGCCATCTATGGATTTACGTGCATTCATCTATTGAAAAGAAAAGGCCTAAGAAAACCAAAAATACTTCCAAATCAAAGATTATTCCTAATTGATCTTTGACAGCAAAACAGCAAAGCAGCTGAGACTATTTGAAAGGAAAACACCAGGATAATAAGATACATAATCAGGCCTTTGTCATAAAGGTATCCGTAGAGAAGATTACCGATCATTATCGCCAAACCCAAGAGAAAATGGAAAATTCCAAATCCCAAAGCTCTTTTCTCTCTTGGCACAAAGAAGGTAAGGGCTGAACGCATGATTGATTCAAGGGCACCAAGGGCAATTCCCCAGAGAACGATCCCCAAAACAATCAGAGGAAGAGGCCCTAAAAAGATCAGAGGAACACTTGCTAAAAGGGATAAAGAGGACAGAGGAAGGATCTTTAATCCTTTGCGGTCAAAAAGCCAACCCCAAAAAAGAGCTGCCAGGGCGTCAATAGCCATGGCCAGGGCATACATCAGGGGAATATACTGGGAGGCAAAACCCCTGTTTTGTAAATGGAAGCCAATAAGATAGAAGGAGTACATGCTAGCTCCGAAAAAGGCTATTCCTAAAACATACAACCAAAAGGCACCTGTAAAATCACTTCTAATCTCCTTTGAAACCCCTGTTGCAAAGGCAACCTCCTCACTTTGATAAAATCTCTTGGTCAGGGCTAAAACAAAGAGGGCAACTAAAGCAGGTATGACCAATGAGAGAAAGCTTCCCTTGTAGCTGACACCCAGATAAAGCATTAAAGATATGAACAACGGACCCAAAAGTGCACCCAACTGGTCCAAGGCCTCATGAACTCCAAAGGCTACACCACTTCTTTTGGGGATAACCGCAAGAGAAAGGAGGGTATCTCTGGCGGGAGTTCTGATGGCCTTACCCAATCTCTCCAACAAAAGAAGCACCAAAGCACCCATCCAGGTGGAAACTAAGGCCAGGGCTGGAATGGAGAGAAGACTTATGATATAACCTCCAAAAACCCAACCCCAATACCTTCTGGTCTTGAAGACCAGATATCCAGAAAACAATCTCATTGCGTAACCAAGAAATTCTCCTAAACCAGAGACCAAGCCCACGATCATAGCGTTAGCCCCGAGAAGGGCAAGATATGGCCCCATGATGCCTCTTGCACCCTCATAGACAAAATCAGAAAAGAGGCTAGTCAGTCCAAAGAGAAAGATAACTATCATGGCCAAACCTCAAAAGTTACCAAAGAGTAAACTAAAAGGATTTTAGTGAAAAATCCGCTTAAAGCAAGGACTCCAACTCCTAGCACTAAAGATGTCTGAGTTTTCAGATGCACATTGAGATACAACACCAAAGATACAAAACCGAGAGAATATGTCTATTTCCAAACAAAGCATTAACTAGAATTAAAGGGATTTCCCGTAAGGAGTGCCCTCTATTCCAGAGGCACCTCTATTTAAACATATTCCCTCTAAGAGAACACTTTTGTTATTAGTTTTATTTTTAAAATGCTTTATTATATTCTTAGTGATGCCTGCTAAAAAATACAAAATTACCCCAAAAGGTTTAGAAAACCTCTTTGATCTCCTGTCAAGAAACTACAATATCGTAGGCCCAAGTGTTGAAAAGAGGCTGATCAAGTTTAAACAGGTGAAATCCCTTGATGATATAGCCTTTGGGTTTAAATCTATCGAGGGGGCAGGTTTCTACAATTTAGAAAGGGATAACTGGTGGTTTTCTTACAATCGCCCAGCCAATACCCTGAAGGATTTCCTACATCCTGGTGAGAGATTCTTAACAGAGATCATAAAGGAGGATAATGAGGAGAAGACCTTTCAAGTTCCTAGATCCCCCTGGCAATATTGCTTTTTTGACATCAGATCCTGTGATCTGCAAGCTCTTTTCATAATGGATAAGGTCTTTAAAAAGGAGCCTTTCTACTTAGATCTGCGAAATAGGTCTTTAATAATCGCTGTGAATTGTAACCATGCAATGGAAAACTGTTTTTGCACTATTACCAAAACAGGTCCGGAGATCAGGAAAGGCTTTGATTTACTCTTAACAGAGGGAGAAGATTACTTCCTATTAGAAGTTGGTTCAAAGAAAGGACAGATCTTGCTGGATCAGGTATCTGATAAAAGAGTTCCCTCACGGGGGGAGCTTGAGGATAAAAATAGAAGGCTAAGGATGTTGAAAGGAGAAATGGCTGACAAATTCAATATGGAAAATATAGCTGAGAAACTGCTATCACGCCTGAATTTGACCTATTGGAAAGAGATAGAAGAGAGATGCCTATCCTGTGGAAATTGCACCTCTGTCTGTCCCACTTGTTTTTGTTATGATATCTTGGAGAAAAGCTCCCTATCCTTTGCAAAAACTCAACGCACAATAGTTTGGGACTCCTGTTTTAGCCCTGACTTTGCTACGATCAATCGCTTCAATATAAGGGGAAGTCTTTCTTCACGTTATAGACATTGGATTCTCCACAAATTTGTCTATTCAACCTTGCATTTTAAGAGGTGTAGCTGTGTTGGCTGTGGGCGGTGCATCACCTTCTGTCCCGCGGGGATTGACATAAGAGAGGAGGTCTTAAAGGTTGTCAGTTCCTAAAGACCCCTTTGAGTTCAAAACAGCCAAAGTCATGAAGGTAATAAGGGAATACGATTATGTTTATACCCTTTATCTGGAAAGCAAAGAGAGAGTTAAGCCTGGGCAATACCATATGCTCTATGCCTTCGGAAGAGGTGAAGCTCCTATTACCATTGCAGGCAAAACCAGAGGGGGGTTTATCCATACCATAAGGGCCGTAGGTAGTGTAACCAAAGCCCTGGTCAAATTGAAGGAAGGGGACCTAATATTTTACAGAGGTCCCTTCGGAAATTCCTGGAAACTAAAAGAGGCCTTTGGCAAAAGTCTGCTATTTATCTCTGGTGGTCTTGGTCTTGCAGCCACGAGATTTCCCTATGAAGAGGCCCTAAGAGTGGGTAAGTTTAAAAAGATCATCCATTTATATGGAGCCAAGGATAGTGAGAGCCTTTTATACAGATATCTCTATCCCCTCTGGTCTGCCAAAAGTGATTTTCGGGTGGTTGTGGAGAAGACAAAGGGCAACAGAACCTTGAAGGTAGGCCTAGTTACGGATCTATTAAAAGAAGCCCCTTTGGATGAGAATACCATGGTTTTTATCTGTGGACCAGAACCCATGTTCAAAACTTGCCTTGAGATTCTCAGGCAAAAGGGAGTCCCTGATGAGAGAATTTTTCTCTCCTTAGAAAGACACATGAAATGTTCCATCGGATCCTGTGGACATTGTATGCTTGGTCCCTATTATGTCTGTAAGGATGGACCTATATTCCCCTACTCTTTGATAAGAGTTTTTCACGAAGAAAAGGAGCTATGATACTCGGAGTTTTTAAACTCACCTCCTGTGGTGGTTGCCAATACAGCATCCTTGACTTGGGGAAATCTTTGCTTGAGCAGAAAATCTTTTACTTTACGGAGATTAGCTCCTCTAATCTCTGGCATACCTTTGATGTGGCATTTGTGGAGGGATCTGTCACCAACGATGATGAGAAAGAACTTCTGCTTAAGATAAGACAAAAGGCAAAGTTCTTAGTTGCTCTTGGAGCCTGCGCTGTGTCTGGAGGAATTCAGGCCATACAAAGGTCAAAGAAGGACAAGGGTCTTATTTTCTACTCCTATCCCCTTTCTGACTTTGTCTCCGTTGATCTCGAGTTACGAGGCTGTCCTGTCAAGTCAGAACACATAGAAGAGACTCTTTTTAGTCTCTCCGTTGGCAGTGTGCCCTATTTTCCAGATTATCCTCTGTGCATAGAGTGTAAGAGAAAGGGTAATCCCTGTCTTATGATCACCCATAAAATCCTCTGCTTAGGGGTTATAACCCAGGGAGGCTGTGGAGCCCTGTGTCCTTCTCTCAACAGAGGCTGTTACGGTTGCTTTGGCCCTGTGAAAGGCGCTAATCTTAAGGCCTTTTTTAGATGTGCCTTAAGGATGGGTTTAACAGAGGAAAAAATCCGAGAAATCATTATGAACAGTTTCAACGGCTACCACCAGATCTTCAGAGAGTTATATGACAAATAAGATTGACTTTCTAACCAGAGTTAGTGGCCTTGCCAATCTTGAAATTATTGCAGAGGATAACCTCCTAAAGGAGGTAAGATTCTCTGTGAGAGAAACGCCGAGGCTAATAGAAAAACTACTCTTAGGTAGATCATACAAAGTTATTCCCGAGATTACAGCTCGTATCTGTGGCATATGCCCTGTTGCTTATCAGCTAACGGCCTTACAGGCTATAGAAGATGCCTTTGGAATAAAGCCAACAAAGGAGGACCTCTCTCTTAGAAAGCTTATATATCTTGCAGAGTGGATCTATAGTCATACTCTACACCTTTTCTTTGTTCATCTCCCAGACTATTACAAGGTGAACTCCTTTTTAGAGCTCTTTCAGATTGAAAGAGAACTTTTGGAGAAGGCCTTTTTCCTCAGAGAAACTGCCTGCAGAATCATCGAAAAACTTGGTGGCAGAGCCATACATCCCCTATCCCTCATTCCTGGGGGCTTTTCCTCTTATCCCGACTCCTTATCCCCCCTCATTGATCCTCTCCGGAACTCACTAAAGATTGCAGAGGAGCTCTTTACTAAGCTATGTTCTATGACTTTCCCAGAATTCTCTCTAAGTGAGGTCCAATTTGTCTCATTACTCGATGAGGATGATTATCCTATTCTTGATGGCATCATTTACGATGGTAAAAGAAAAATCGATAAAAGGTCCTTTAGAGATTACTTTCTTGAGGTTGAACGCCCCTACTCTACGGCAAACCACTCACTGACAAAGGAGGGAAAGCCTTATGTTGTGGGACCAATGGCCAGATTTGAGCATGCCTTTGAAAAACTCTCCCCAAGAGCCAAAGAGTTGGCAACAAAACACGGTATAATACCCCCTGTTGATAATCCCTTTCTAAGCCCTTTGATAAGGATGCTTGAGATTGTACACTCCGTAGAGCTTGCCTTGGAAATAGCTAAGGGTTATATAAAACCAAAGAAAGTCCCCCAGGAACTAAAGCCAAGTGAAGGGGAGGGCATCGGAATAACAGAGGCCCCACGAGGCATACTTTGGCACCATTACAAGTTTGACAGCCAGGGTCTGATTACCCATGTGAATATCGTGACCCCTACCTCCCAAAATTTAGCCTCCATTGAGCTTGCTCTTTTTAAATCGCTATCAAAGGAGAAAGGCTTGGAGGAGGCAAGTATTAGAAACAGGGCGGAGACTATGATTCGGAACTTTGACCCTTGTCTTCCCTGCGCCACCCACTTTTTAGAAATTAGTATCAAAAAATTAGACTAAGAAACTGAACACTTTTAAGGTTACACCTACTGCGCACCTGTTAGGTGCGAAAGTTGTTTGGTTTGATCAAGAGAAAACTGTGGATAACTGCGAGAATTTACAGGCTATGTTTAGAGTTTCGAAAATCTTTAGCTAAAGATTACCTTTGACAGATAAACTTTTTTCTATACAATAGTCTTAAGAATGCCTTTTATTTGGCATTGAATACCCAAGATGGGAGGTTTTTATGGAACTTTACAGGAGGATTTTGGCCTGCCTAGATGGATCTAAGGAGAGTTTCAATGCTTACGAAAATGCCCTCAAATTGGCAAAGAGCATAAATGCTAGCCTTACTGCCCTGACAGTTATCCCTCTGGGTGTAGAGCTAAGTAGCGCACTCTCTCTATTCCTTGGCATAAGGGATTTATACAGAAAAAATGCTGAAAAAATTTTAAAAGAAGCAAAAGATCTGGCAACAGAGGAAGGCTTGAAGGTTAAACTACTTATTGAGGAGGGGGAGCCCTTTCAGAGAATTGTAGACATAGTGTACGCAGAGGACATAGATCTAATCTTCATGGGAAAAAGCGGGAAAAGTGGTTTGGCCAAGGGCATTCTTGGTAGCACAGCTATTAGAACCATAGGTGTAAGCCCAATAGATGTTATGATCCTTCCAAAAGAGGTGCCTCTGAGATTTAATAGAATACTGGTTCCTGTTGATGGATCCGCTTATTCTGAGAAAGCAGCCTTAAAGGCCCTGGCGCTTGCTAAACATTTTCAAAGCAAGGTTTTAATTCTCTCAGTGGTGGAACTCATTCTCACTGATCTTTACGAAGTGCCAGGAGATCTTTATAAAGTATTAGAATCTCTCAAATTTTCAGCAGAGGAAAATGTAAGAAAATTGAAGGCACAGTTTAAAATGGAAAATATCGATTGCGATGTCTTGGTTACCGAAGGTGCTCCTCCTGATAAGATCTTGGAAATAGCAGAAAAGGAGGAGATTACCCTTGTTGTGATGGGTTCTCATGGTAAGAGGGGGTTTAAACGTCTTCTTCTTGGAAGTGTCACGGAAAGGGTTATAAATTTTGGAAATCTTCCAGTTTTAGTTGTCAAAAGTTAATATTAAAAGAGTTCCTTCAGCAAATCCTCAGCTAAAGATTCAGTGCCTTCGTTTGTCTCAACTGGAATAAACTCCGTTTGCTCAAGAGAAATTTCAGCATAGAAGGGATTACCATCTTTGGTCCTAAAACAAAGCCTTCTACATTGCTGGGCATTCGATAGAGTATTAATGTACATAACTATGGTATGTGATATGGGAATGGCTCTTGGTTGATGGTTTGTGGCACTAAGACCGTAAGTATTTTCCACTTTTTTGCGAAAATTTCCTATTATTTGATTAACCATTTCACCGATGAAATTGGTTACTTCGTCTGAATAAGGGTCAGTGGCAATTTCAGCCTCTGGCACACCTAAAAATAGCATGGATGTTCTGTAAAGCTCTAAAGCTGCCTTATATGAAAAATTCATGCAGAGTAATCCATTGTAATCTCCATTAAATTCGACAAAAGCAGCTATATCTGGTCTTAGGGCAACGAATTCCAGTTTTTGCAAGGTAGGCGCAATCCTTAGGGTGGTTCCAGTATTTATCGATAGAACCTCTCTTATAACCTCGGCCAGGATCTGCGAAACCCTGTTTATTGTTGAATCGTGTCTTAATGTCACGTCCTCCTCCTAATAGGATTTTTCAAGATTGGCAAAGGAGGTAAAGGAAGAAAGATATGCCAACTTGATAGTAACACCGGAGGGGCCATTCCTCTGTTTACCGATGATAATCTCTGCTATCCCCTTTTCAGGCGTCCCCTTGTTGTATACTTCGTCTCTGTATATGAATAGAATTACATCTGCATCCTGCTCCAAAGCACCTGACTCTCTTAGATCCGCAAGCTGAGGTCTTTTATCAGGCCTTTCTTCCACCTTTCGATTTAACTGCGAGAGGGCTAATACCGGAACATTCAATTCCTTAGCCAGGGCCTTAAGTCCTGCAGAGATCTCCGATATCTCCTGCTCCCTTCGCTCTTTTCGCTCTAGACTTTTCATAAGCTGAAGATAATCTACTACGATGATTCCAAGGGGGGTCTCCTTCATAACCTTTCTTGCCTTGGCCTTTACTTCTAAAATGTTAATACCTGAGGTATCATCTATAAAAATGGGAAGCTCACTCAGCATGCTTGCCCCGCTAATAACTCTCTGCCAATCTTGGGTCTCAAGCTGTCCAGTCCTAAACTTTTGAAAATTTACCTTTCCCTCAGAACAGATCATACGAGAAACAAGCTGCTCTTTGCTCATCTCTAAGGAAAAAATTGCTGCCCCAAGCTTTGTTTGTTTAACAGCATTACACACTATGTTAAGAGCTAAAGCTGTTTTTCCCATCCCCGGACGAGCAGCAAGAATAACCAAATCCCCTCTCTGCAAGCCAGCAGTTAATCTATCTAATTCATAAAAACCAGTGGGAATTCCTGTTATGAGATCTCCTCTCTGATAGAGCATCTCTAAATGTTTTATGGTCTCTTTGATGACATCCCTTACAGGCGCAAAGGTTTCCTTTTTGCCATGGTAGGCTAAATCGAATAGGGCCTTTTCAGCGTGGCTTAGAAGTTCCTGGGAGTCCTCTCCTGAGTAATAGCAACGGTATATCAAATCTTGACTGATACGAATAATCTCTCTTAGAATGCTTTTCTCTTTCACAATCTTAGCATAGTGGACCAAATGAGCTGAAGTTGGAAGTAAACTAGCTAATTCTGAAAGATAGGTGGCCCCACCTGCTCTATCTAATTCTCCCATCTTTTCTAATTCATTATAAACGGTGACCACGTCTATTGGATCATCCTTTTCAAATAGTTGAATAAAAGCCTGGTAGATAAATCGATTGGAAGTGGAATAGAAATCTTCTGGTCTTAAGAAGTCCAACACCTTTATTATGGACCCTGGATCAATGAGAATGGATGCTAGACAATATCTCTCTGCCTGTAGATCCTGTGGAGGTAGGAATTCCTCAGGTAGACTAACCTGCTCAGCCCTTTTTGAACCTCTTCTACTGCTCTTTCTCCTCTCAATGGTCATGAATTACTTTTCTTCGATAACCTCAACTCTTATGAAGACATATATATCTCCAGAGAGTTTCAGATTTACCTCATAATTACCAACAGTTTTAATGGGTTCATCAAGGACTATTTGTTTTTTCTCAATCTCAAAACCTTTATCTGCAAGGGCCTTAGCGATGTCACTGGCAGTAACGGAACCGTAAAGCCTTCCTTCTTCCACAGCCTTACGATAAAGGGTTAAGGTCATACCCTGTAATTTCTCAGCAAGACTCTGAGTCTTTTTTCTTTCTCGTTCAGCTTTGGCTAAGATAATGCTTCGCTCCTTCTCCAAAGCTTTCAATGTCTTTTGATTAGCTAAAATAGCTAAACCTTTGGGTATAAGGTAGTTTCTGGCAAAACCATCTTTAACCTTTACCACATCTCCTGCCTTTCCCAGTTTTGGTATATCTTTTCTTAAAATAACCTCCATTTTCATTCCTCCTTAATCAATTTCCACTTCGGTGACAAAGGGCAAAAGTGCCATAATTCTTGCCTGTTTTATGGCAGTGGTTAATCTTCTCTGATGAAAGGCACAGTTACCTGTCTGCCTGCGGTGTAAAATCATACCCTTCTCATTTATGAACTGCTTCAAAAGATCTGCGTTCTTGTAATCTAAGGCCAAATTAGAATCGGCACAAAACCTACAGACCTTTTTTCTTGGAAAAATTCTCTTTTTCATAGTGATATTGTTATCCATGTCTAATTACCTCCCTTTGAACTCTGGCTTTCTGGTTTGAATCTATCCTCAAGCTTTACTATGATGAATCTCATTACCCTTTCGTCAATGCGAAAGTGACTTTCGAGCTCCTGAGGCAAGTTAGAATTCCCGTAAAACTCCATCAACACATAATAGCCCTGTTTCTTTTTTTGAATGGAATAGGCAAGCTTCTTAGTCCCCCATTCGTCAATTTTGAGAACATCTCCGCCATTTACCTGGATGATCTGTTTTAGTTTGTCAAGGAGAGCCTCTTTCTCCTCAACCCTATCGGGATGGATGATGAAAAGGGTTTCCCATTTGCGGATACGTTTTGGTTGGGGAAATTCGAACATGATCCTTACCTCCTTTTGGTCTATTTGGCCCCCTCTGCCTTACAAAGGGAGCAAGGAGTCAAATGGGCGGTGGAGGATTTGAACCTCCGACATCCACCGTGTGAGGATGGCGCTCTACCCCTGAGCTAACCGCCCAGTTGATCCCATTTAATCAAAGTTAACAGGTTTTTGAATTTTTTCAAGTTTTAATCCTTCTAAGATAGACCTATCTGCAGGACAAAGCTCAAGGGTTGTAATCTCTTCTATTTCTATCCATCTAGCTTCTATTGCCTCCTTAGGAGAAGGCTCTCCCTCAGTATGGGCTTTAATCAGGATTAGCTCAATGAATTCATCTGGATATATATGCTTACACCTTGAGATGATCTCCAGGGGAACAACCTCTATTCCTAATTCCTCTTTGATTTCCCTTTTTAAGGCATCCTCAGGACTTTCTCCCTCCTCGACTTTACCTCCAGGAAATTCCCACAGGCCTCCTCTTTTCTTATGAAATGGTCTTCTAACCATAA
The DNA here is from genome assembly GCA_025060015.1 of Caldimicrobium sp. Lineage (GTDB taxonomy): Bacteria > Desulfobacterota > Thermodesulfobacteria > Thermodesulfobacteriales > Thermodesulfobacteriaceae > Caldimicrobium. The sequence continues at coordinate 60,454 of JANXDB010000054.1, forward strand.
ACACCTTTCCCTCTCTTTCAATGAAAGCAGCAACTACTTTCATCATATATCACCAACTTTAAGACAAATTTCAAGAGTAAACAACCTTAGTATTTTTTCGCACCTGACAGGTGCGAAATCCTAATAGATATCATACCATGGAACTCTTATCTTTAGCTTTAACATTATTTTAACACTGATTTAAAGATCATTTAAATCTTGCACTCTATCTTTTAAAGCAAAAATCCATGGAGGTGTTTTATGAGGAGTAAACTTTTAAGCAAGAAAGTTTTAGCGATTTTAGCTGGTGTTGGTGTCTTGGGAAGTGTTACTCAGGGTGTATCCTCTCCTTTAATTAAAATTGACGGCTCATCTACTGTTTATCCTATAACAGAAGGAGTGGCAGAGGAGTTTCAGAAGGCCAAAAAAGGAGCGGTAAAGGTCACTGTGGGTATTTCTGGAACTGGTGGAGGATTCAAGAAGTTCTGCAGAGGAGAAACAGATGTGCAAAATGCTTCTAGACCAATCCTCAAGAAGGAGATGGAAGAGTGCAAGAAAAATGGTATAAGCTACATAGAGCTTCCAGTGGCCTATGATGGCCTGGCTGTAGTTGTAAATCCCAAAAATAACTGGGCAACTTGCATGACAGTGGAACAGTTAAAAGAGGTTTGGAAACCTGAATCTCAGGGCAAAAAGATTGCCTGGTCAGATCTTGATCCCAAATGGCCAAAGGAGGATATCAAACTCTGCGGTCCTGGATCAGATTCAGGAACCTTTGATTATTTCACCGAGGCTATCATGGGCAAGGCCAAATCTCAGAGAGGTGATTATCTTGCCTCGGAAGATGATAATGTCCTTGTTCAGTTTGCCCAGAAAGAGAAAGGCTCCCTTTGTTACTTCGGTTTAGCCTATGTGGAGGAGAACAAAGGAAAAGTTAAGGCCATTCAGATTAAGAACCCCAAGACTGGAAAATGTGTCTCTCCTTCCGCAGAGACCGTTAGATCTGGTGAGTATAATCCACTTTCAAGGCCCCTTTTCATCTATGTTAACGTAAAAGCCATGGATAGGCCAGAGGTCAAAGAGTTTGTCGATTTCTATCTCAAGAATGCAGGAAAGATATCCAAACAGGTGGGATATATACCTCTTCCTGAGAAGGCCTACGACCTTGGTAGGAAGAGAGTTGCAGATAAGAAAATTGGAACAGTCTTTGGGGGAGAGCCAGAGGTTGGCTTAACAGTGGAAGAACTCCTCAAGAGAGAGGCAAAAGAGTAAGAGAGCCAATTTCCATGAAGATAGAGACCAAGAAAAAGCTTGATCTGATTTTTAAGGCCTTTCTTATTGTTACCAGTATATCCTCCATTGCGGTAACCATAGGCATAGTGGTTGCCCTAACGGAGGATACCATCAGATTCTTCCTTCATCCAGAGGGTGGGGGCTTCCCCACCTCCATTATTAAGTTCTTCACCGAAAGCGAATGGACACCTACCTTTATCAACAAGAAGATAGGTATTTGGCCCCTTCTTGCTGGAACCTTTCTCATCGCTGCCATTGCAGGGCTGATTGCCATCCCCATGGGATTGATCATCGCGGTCTATCTTAGCGAATTTGCCTCACACAGAGTAAGAGAAGCTGTAAAACCCTGGCTCGAATTCCTAGAGGCTGTACCCACGGTAGTTTATGGATATTTTGCCCTTTTAGCCATAACCCCCCTTCTTCAGTGGATCCTTGGTAAATTTGGCATGGAGGTAGAGGGCATGAATGCCCTCTCACCTGGTATTGTCTTAGGGGTTATGATTCTACCATTCACTGCCTCAATGGTTGAGGATTCTCTTAAGGGTGTTCCTCAGTATCTGCGAGAAGCTTCCTATAGCCTTGGTGCAAGCAAACTCAGGACTGCCTTCGGCGTGGTGGTTCCTGCTGCAAGATCGGGCATTCTAGCCTCATATCTTTTGGGAATTTCACGAGCCCTGGGTGAAACCATGGTAGTAGCGGTTGCAGCAGGTATGTACCCCAACTTGACCTTGAACCCACTGGAACCTGTCCAAACCATAACAGGTTATATCGTCCAAGTAGCACTCGGAGATTTACCCTATCTCTCCTTTGAATATCTATCCATCTTTGCCGCTGGCTTTATGCTTTTTTTAATCACCCTGTTTTTCAATCTCACTGCAGTCTACTTAAAATCAAGGATTGAGAGGTACTAATAATGAACTACAAAACCTGGGAAAGGCTGTTTAACTGTCTTGGCATTTTTTTAGTGGTTTTCGTCCTCATATTTTTATTCTCCATAACCTTAAAACTCTTTATTGATGGCTTTCATAGAATCTTTGACTTTAAATTTTATACTTCCTATCCCTCAAGGTTTCCCAATGAAGCAGGTATTCTTTCCTCCTGGGTTGGAACCTTGTATGTTATGGCAGGAGCAATCTTTTGGTCCATCTTTCTTGGAGTTCCTGCTGGTATTTATTTAGAAGAATTTGGAGCCAAAGGAAAAATCGCCAAAATCATTGAGGCAAATATTACCAATCTCTCAGCTGTGCCCTCTATTGTGTATGGCTTGCTTGCCCTTGGGATCTTTGTTTATAGATTTAATTTTGGAGAGAGCATCTTAACCGCAGGCCTTACCTTAGGTCTTCTTATGCTTCCTGTAATCGTTGTGGCAACGAGAGAGTCTTTGAGAAGAATCCCCCGTGCCATAAGGGAAGGTGCCTATGCGTTGGGAGCAACTAATTATGAACTGGTGTTCCATCATCTGCTTCCATACTCCGTTGGTGGCATCCTTACAGGAGTTATTATTGCTATCTCACGGGCAATTGGGGAGACAGCGCCTCTCTTAACCATAGGAGCTCTCACCTTTATTGCCTTTCTACCGCCTCCACCTTGGGAGGATTTCATAGGGATGCTCAAATCTCCCTTTACAGTTCTTCCCATCCAGATCTTCAACTGGGTATCACGCCCTCAGGAAGCCTTTCACAAAAATGCAGCCGCAGGTGGTTTTATTCTCCTGGTTCTATGTCTCCTACTCAACTCTGCAAGTTACTACTTGCGTTACAAAGTACGAACAAAATATCATTGGTAATTTAGGGGGTTTAAAGGAATGTCAGATAACATAAAAGTCAAAGTTGAAAACCTTGATTTTTACTATGGAACCTTTCACGCCCTGAAAAATATCAATCTTCCCATATACGAAAAGAAGGTAACTGCCATAATAGGCCCCTCTGGCTGTGGAAAAAGTACCCTTCTTCGTTGTTTCAATAGAATGCATGATCTATACCCTGGAACTCGCTACGAAGGAGCCATTTATCTCTATCCTGACAAAACCAACATAGTGGCCAAAGGAGTGGAACCCCTCTATATCCGCATGAGGGTGGGCATGGTCTTTCAAAAACCCAATCCCTTTCCCAAATCAATCTTTGAAAATGTGGCCTATGGCTTGCGTATAAATGGTATCAAAGATAAAAAGGTTATTGAAGAAAAGGTTGAAAAGGCTTTAAAGGATGCAGCTCTTTGGGACGAGGTTAAAGAAAGACTTAAGGAAAATGCCTACTCCTTATCAGGTGGCCAACAGCAAAGACTCTGCATTGCCAGAGCCATAGCTGTGGAGCCGGAAGTTTTGCTCTTCGATGAGCCAACCTCTGCCCTTGATCCCATATCAACAGCTCGCATAGAGGATCTCATTGTGGAACTCAAAAACAAGATAACCATAGTGATCGTGACGCACAACATGCAGCAAGCCGCAAGAATCTCCGATTACACAGCCTTTATGTATCTGGGTGAGCTCATTGAATTCGGTCCTACAGAAAAGATCTTCACCAATCCCGAGAAAAAACTAACCGAGGATTACATCAGTGGTCGTTTTGGTTAAGCATCATCTGCTGGAGGATAACTCATGGTAAGGATAGCGCTGAATAAAGAGTTACAATTTCTGCACAACATACTTTTAGACATGGCTCGCTCTGTTGACGAAATGGTAAGAGGTGTCATCAAGGCCTTTGATGAAAGAGATAAAAAAATGGCTCAAGAGATTATCAAGTTTGATGATCAGATTGACTACTACGACCACATGATCAATGTCTCAGCTTTAGAGGTATTAGCCCTTCAACAGCCAGTTGCCAAGGATCTGAGAGTGGTGGTAGGATCCCTTGATATTTCCAGAAACTTGGAGAGGCTTGCTGATCAGGCTGTAAACATAGCAGAGATGGTTATACATTTAGCCGAGGAGAAAGATGGCCTGGTTGAAAGCTGTAAGATAGATCTGCTCCCTATGGCCAAAGAGGCCCTCTACATGTTAGAACAGGCTATAAACGCCTTCATAAAGGGAGATGTGAGAATAGCCAGAGAGGTTATCAATAGAGATGAAGTTGTAGACCAAATGAAAGTGGATTTAAGAGAGAGGATTGAGGCTTGCCTTAGGGACTATCCAGAGAGTTTAAAAAGTGGTCTTGACTACCTCTTAGTGGTAGAAAATTTAGAACGTGTGGCTGATCTTGCCTGTAATATTGGAGAAAATGTCATCTTTGTTGTAGAGGGTAGACTCCTGAAGGGAGAAACCCCAGAAAAGGTTGCACCCACTGCCACTGAGAGATTAGAAGAAAGCCTTACTTTCCAACTCTTGAAGAGACATACACGCCTCATCATAGAGTGTCTAACAAGGCTTCCACTGTCCCTTGAAGCCTATTTCACAGAAGATTATGAAAGACTTAGAGAAATCGCCAGGGACATCAATGAGATAGAAAAGGAGGCTGATAAGATCAAAGCCAACATCAGAAGCCATCTGCCTAAGGGCTTGATCTTACCTGTTGAAAAGTTTGAGCTTTTTCTTTACCTAAAAGAACAGGATGCCCTTGCAGATTTAGGAGAAGAGCTGTTAAAGCTTCTACTGCTAAGGAGGATTTCCCTTTCAGCAGAAATAAGACAAGAACTAACAAGACTTTTGGAGCAAAGTTTGGAGCCTGTTTCCTATTTTGAGGACCTAGTGGCACAGACCTTTAGATACCTCTCCAATTGGGATGAAGAGGCGAGAGAAAGAGCAAAGAATCTGGTACGCTCTGTTAGGCATTCTCAATTCGTAACAGAAGAACTGGCATTCAAGCTAAAGGATAAAATCTATCAGGATATAAAGGATCCTCTAGATTTTTTCCAAATAACTAAAATTGTGGAGGTAATAGCCCTAATTTCCACTCATGCAGAGAATACTGCTGATCTTTTAAGGGCGATGATAGCCAAGTAAAATAAGCTATGATCGAAAAGGAAAAAAGCTTAGAGGAGTTTCTAAGTAATCTTCATGTAGAGATATTCTCTAAAATACCCTTTGACTTTCAAAGTGTAGATACCCATTTTCAACCTTTGATAGACCTCACAATCTATAAAATCATCGGGTATGAGGCCTTAACAAGACCTCTATTTAGAGGTAAGATCGATGATCTTTACAAAGAGGCGATCAGGTTTGATGTTCTATCAGAGTTAGATCTATACTTCAGAATAAAGGCCCTCTATAAAGCCTATAAAGAGGGCTTAGATTCGGAGCTTCTTCTTTTTCTTAATGTGCATCCCAAGGTTTTATCCAAAAAGCACTACTATCAAGGAGTGACTCAAGAATTCCTTAGACTGCTTAATTTTGATATCAAACAGATTGTACTGGAAATTTCTGAATGTGAACAGCCAGAGGATTTAGACTTACACCTGAAAACCATTTTTTATTATCTCAATCAAGGATATCAGATCTCTATTGATGATTACGGAATTGGTTCAATGGGCTACCTCCATTTGGTGGAGATAAAACCAAGCTTTATAAAGTTGGATCAGTACTTTGTCCCCATGGGCTTAGAGGATTCTTACAGCCGTAGTTTTATAGAACACACTTCTAAAATCTGCAGAGACTTAGGAGTTAGAGTAGTAGCCAAAGGGGTAGAGAGGAGAGAAGAGGTATCCCTTCTCCTCTCTTTGGGAATAAATTACTTTCAGGGATACTACTTCGGAAAACCCACCCCCTCCTTGATGGGAGGTGATATCTATGAAGAGAGAAAACACAAACCTAAATATTCGTTTCAATCCTTCGCCTATTTCTGAGAACAAGGAAATTAAAGGGGAGATTTTGAAAGTGGCAATTTTCTGTCCACCCCTTACTCACGATGCACGAGTTCTTGATGCTTTTTCCATTTTTATGAATGATCATGACCTGAGAACGATTGCTGTAGTTGATACCCACAATCGTCCTTTGGGAGCACTTTTAAGATACGAGTTTTTGGAGAGGGTTATCTTAGGAAAATTTGGATATGGCTTTTCGCTCAACTCTAAAAAATCCGTTAGAGATGTCATGCGAAGAGATATTTTAATCATAGATGGAAGCTTAACACTGGAAGAAGCCGGAGCAATTGTTTCCACAAAAGATTTTGATGAAAATCTTATGGATATTATTGTGTGTTCAAATGGTGTATACAGAGGGATCCTGCCCATAAAACAGCTACTCTACTTTTTGAGTGAGAAAACCCTCAAATTAGCCCTAGAGGCAAACCCCCTAACAGGTCTTCCTGGCAATTGGTCTATCAAAAAAGAAGTTGAGGAGAGACTTGATAAGGGGATACCTTTTGAGGTTGTTTACATTGATATAAATGACTTTAAACCTTACAATGATAAATATGGTTTCGCAGCTGGAGATAGGGTTATCCAGAGATTAGGTGAAATATTAAAAAATCTTCAAAGAGACTTTCCAGAGATTTGGATCGGACATATAGGTGGAGATGATTTTGTCATGATTGCACCGCCAAATAGATCAGAGGACCTTTGTCAGAAAATCGTTGAGGACTTTGAAAACTTAAGGGGAGAATTTCATGATCCCGATGATCTGGTTAAGAAACATTACGAATCCCTGGACAGACTCGGCCAAGTAAAGATATTTAACCTTCTTAGTCTAAGCTGTGCCATCATACCCTCCTCAAACTTCTTCTCCTTTGGAGAGCTTTCATCACGAGCCTCTGAGGTAAAGATCTATGCAAAAAGCCTTGCTAAAAGTCGTGGTAACTCATCCATTGCTAGGGATAGGAGACATAATCAGATAATTTAATTTCAAAAGGGAGGTTTTATATTTAAATCATGAGGGTAAAAAAGATTCTCATTATCGAAGATAACAGAGAGATAGCCCATCTCTTGAGCACAGCGCTGGAAGAAGAGGGCTACAAAGTTGATGTTCGAACAGGTTTAGCACAGGCATTTTCAGCCTTTTCCGTGAATATTGATATTGACCTGGTGGTGCTTGATCTGATACTACCCGATGGTAATGGGCTTGATGTGCTGAGATACCTCAGGAGTACTCATAAATACCGTAATATTCCCGTGGTTATCATATCTGCTAAAGGACAAGAGTTGGACAGAGTGCTTGGATTGGAACTGGGAGCAGATGACTACGTAGTTAAGCCCTTCAGTTTAAGGGAAGTGGTTTTAAGAATAAAGAGGCTATTGCAAAAAACCGAAGAAGAACCATCAACACTTGTCAGTTTTGGTCCCTTTATTCTTGATAAGGATAAAAAGGCAATATACCTTGATGGAAAACTCCTTGAGTTAACGGCAACGGAGTTTAAAATCTTAAGCCTCTTCATAGAAAATCCCCATCGAGTTTTCTCTAGAGACGATCTCTTGGATTTAATTTGGTCTAACGAGAGAGAGTATTATTCAAGAGTTCTCGATGCCTATATCTGCAGAATAAGATCTAAACTTGGGGAAGCTGGAGAGCTTTTACAAACTGTCCGTGGCCTTGGTTATAGACTCATATCCAAAATATAATCATGTCAGATCTGATCTTACTACTTGTGATTTTACTTGTGGTATCAGGCTCATTGAGTATATTTTTGCTCATCTCCTACTTTAAAACCAAAAAGGCTTTGGAGTTAGCAGAGTTTAATAAAAAACTCTTTGAGGAGATCTTTCACAGACTACCCGTTGAGGCTATCCTGATAAAGGATGCCCAGATCTTAAAACTGAATCAAAAAGCCCTGGAAAACCTCGGCGGTAATCCAACGATTTCAGAGATTAAAAAAAATCTACATAGAAAGGGTAAAAAATTTGATGTTTTTGAGATAAATCTTGATTCTCAACATAAAATACTAATACTTTCTGACATTACAGAGCGCGAGAGCCTCCGTGAGGCCTATCAGATTGCCTTAAGTTACCTTTCTCACGAACTTAAAACACCCTTTGCCATAGCATACGGCTATTTGGAAAGATTAGATTCCCTGTTACAAAGGAAGACTCAAGACAACGAAATAATGGCCCTGTATGAAAAAACTAAAGAGTCCTTTCAAAGACTAGAAAAACTCTTAAAAAAGCTTTTTTCCAGTATTGACTATCTTGCCAAAGAGATAAGGATAAAAAGGGAAAGCCTGAAACTCAAGGAGATCATAGAAGAGGCTCTCTTTTGGGTTACGCCCCTGGCTGAGCAAAAGCAGGTCAAGATGGAATTAAACCTTGAGGAGGACATCTTTCTGGAGGGCTCTTCTGAATTGTTGACACAGGCCTTTTTTAATATCTTAGAAAATGCCGTAAAGGCCTCCCCAGAGGGAGAAAAGGTTTACATTAAGGCTCTACCTTACAATTTTAAGCATATCTTAATAACAATAAGAGATAAAGGACCTGGAGTTATTCCAGAGAAGCTACCACTCTTGGGGATGCCCTTTTTCAAGTTAAGGGAATCCGAGGGAATGGGACTTGGTCTTTTTATAACCAAGAGGATTATCGAAGCCCATGGTGGTGAGCTGAAGTTTAATCTCCCTAAAGAGCGAGGCTTAGAGGTTCAGGTATTTCTTCCCATAAGATAAGCCACTTACCATTGGAAGGTCTCACTGCCATTACCCTTCGTCTCTCTGCTTCCCCAACTATTAACACTCTCGTTCCATTTTTCTTGGCTATTGTTAGAAAATTTACTTCTAACTCTTTGATGTTAGCTAACTTGTCTACTGCATGAACCAGATCCTTGATTGTCCTAGCCCACCTATTGACAGTTTTTGCAAACTCCTTCACCCTTTCTTCAGTCCTCTTCTGAGCAAGAGCTAACTAGTTAATTTTCCTCTCCCTTTCCTTTTTGAGCTTTGCTACCTCGGCCACATAGGCCTTCAGTTCGTTAAAATCATCTACTTTCATCAGGGCATAGCAAAGATCAAAAAGGGCCTCAATAACCTCCGCCTGCACAGGTTTAAAGACTTCTTTAATCCTTTTTAGATACTACTCTCATAAATCACCTCATCTGATAGGTCATTCATTTTCAATAGATTTTAACGCTAATTCAGTATTTTGTAGTCTAGCCAGAAACTCCTCTGCTAAATTTTTAAAACTCTCACTCACTTTGTGATGAGGCTCATAATCCAGGACGGATTTACCAAAGCTTTGAGCCTCACTTACACGGATACTCTTTGGGATAACAGTATCAAAGAGTATCCACTTGAAATGTTTTCGTGCCTCCTCTGCTATCTCCATTGTTAGTCTATTTCTGGGATCGAACATCATCAGGACCATTCCAAAGAGCCTTAGATCCGGATTGAAGGTATCCTTAATTTTTCTCACAGTGCGAACAAGTAGCGATAACCCCTCTAAGGCATAATATTCACATTGTAGGGGGATAACAACCCCCTGTGAAGCAGTAAGGATATTTACTGTGATAAGACTTAGGGATGGTGGAGAGTCAATAAAGATAAAGTCAAAAAAAGAAAGTAGCGGTTTTCCCTGATAGGTACAAAGCTCCAGGAGATCTTTGAGAACGAATTCTCTCCTTTCAAGATTTGCAAGTTCAAGCTCAAGGCCAACTAAGTCAATGGAGGATGGTAGCAAATAAAGGCAGGAAGCGATTTCTCTGATCTTACTCTGACACTCTTCCTCTACCAGGGCCTGATAGATACTTTCTTCCCTCGTAACTCTCACACCAAGCCCACTTCCTGCATTGGCTTGAGGATCAAAGTCTACGATGAGAACCCTTTGCCCCTTTAAACTTAAGGCCCTAGCTAAATTTATAGTCAAAGTGGTCTTTCCTACCCCTCCCTTTTGATTGATAAAGGCAAACACTTTCATTTATGCCTAACCTTCAAGTTATAAACCTATCCAGGAGAACTATCAGGAAAAAAAGGATACTTACGAAGCCGTTAACCGTAAAAAAAGCACGATTTATCTTGCTTAGATCCTTCTCTGATATGAGGAGGTGTTCATACCAGAGAAAAGCTGCTATCGCCATAAGCCCTATGAAGTAGATCCAACCTGCAGGATAATAAAACAGACCAAGAAGTAGAAGAGAGAGAAAGGTAAGCAAATGGAGAAAACGAGACAGTCTTATTGCTCCTCCTTTTCCAAACCTAACAGGAATTGACTTTAGGCCCATCTTGAGATCAAAGTCATAATCCTGCAGACTATACAAAATGTCAAAACCAGAGACCCAAGTTGCCATCCCAATTCCAAGGAAAAGGGCAGAGAGACTAATTCTCTCATTTAAGGAAACATCTACAGCAACGGGAATTAAAAGATAGACAAGACCTAAGATAAAATGGGGATAGTAGGTAAATCTCTTAGCAAGGGGATAGAGAAAAAGCAGAAGTATGACAACCGGGCTAAGATACAGAGCCAATCTGTTGATGAGGGCACAGCTTAATACAAAGACAAGAGAAAAAATCACAATTATGGCCTTTATTTCACGAGTTTTAACTAAACCAAGCGCATGAGGCCAAAGGCTTGTCCGTGGATTTTTGGCATCAAACTCCCTATCAAGGAGCCTGTTAAAGGCCATTCCTGTAAGACGGGCAGAAACCAGGGCAAGAGATATGAAGAGGATCTTTTCTAAAGTAGGCGCATCCTTCATAAGGATTACCACACTTGCTAAAGCAAAGGGCAGGGCAAAGACAGTATGCTCAATCTTTAAAAGGTCCGCGTAAATCTTAAGTCTTCCAAGCATCAATTTACCTCAAAGGATGTTTTGAACCTGCTCTCTCATCTTTTCAATGATGTCCTTTGCCTCCACAGCTAAGCTTGAAACCTTAGCAGATTGAGCCTTACTTGCAAGGGTGTTTATCTCTCGATAGAGTTCCTGACAGAGAAAGTCAAGTTTTTTACCAGAGTTAAGCTCCTCCAATAGATTTTCCATAGTCTCCAGGTGAATCTTAAAACGATCAAGTTCTTCTGTAAAGTCCATTCTCTCAATCAAAAAGGCTATTTCCTGGTATAATCTGTTGTCATCTAATGTTATCCTCAGCTCCTTCATGAGTTTTTCTACTCTTTCCTGCATTCTTTGAAGATTCTCCCTTCTTGTCTCCTCCTTTAGTGGCGTTAATCTTGATGCCAATTCTTTTAACTTTTCTACAAGGTCCTTGAGGAGGACTTTCAGTCTTTCTCCCTCTTCAAGTCGTGCTCTTTTTAGATCACCTATGGCTTTCTCCAGAGCCTCTTTTATCTCTTCCCAGAGCTGCTCTACATCCTCTTCTCTCTCCTCGATAAGGATCCAATCCTTAAAATGCAAAAGGTCTGCCAAAGTGATATCTCCGGTTAGTGAGAGCCCTTTTTTCAGACTATCAAGCCTCTCCTTAAGATCCCTAACCATCTCTTGGTCAAAGATTATCCTTCCTCTATCCTTTGTGAAACCGAGTATCTTAATGCTTAGCTCAAGCTTTCCTCTGATGAAAACCTCACCCAATTTCCTTCTGATTCTCTCCTCCAGGGCCTGATACCTCTTTGGAATCTTCAGTGAGATATCCAAAAAACGATGATTGAGTGATTTTATCTGACAGAGTATTTGAAAGTTTTCCCCTACACTTACGCCCTTACCAAACCCGGTCATGCTCTCCATCTTCAAGCCCCCTTGAGAAAGGCTTCGATTCTTCCGATTATTCTATCAATCTCCTGTGGCTTAAACCATTCTATATCCTTTTCCTTTTTAAACCAGGTTAACTGTCTTTTGGCATATCTTCTGGTTTCTTGTTGAATTATGGTGATAGCCGTATCCATGGACATTTCTCCAAAATGAACCTTAAGCAGAATATCATAACCAATGGCCTTTATCTTAGCAAAGACCTCTTGCCCGTGATTTTTTAGGAGATCTTCAACCTCCCGTAGCCAGCCCTTCTCGACCATCTTTAAAACCCTTTCATTAATCCTTGCATAAAGTTCCTCTCTTGATAGATTGAGGCCGATCTTAAGCAAGGGATATCTCTTGCTTTTAAAAAAGGGATTTTTTTGATGAAAAAAAGAAAAGGATTTTCCTGTGGTAAAAATCACCTCCAGGGCCCTTGTAATCCTGACTCTGTCCCTTGGATGGATCCTTTGGGCATACTCCGGATCAAGCCTTTTCAGTGCATCAAAGAGTTCTTCCAAATTCTCCTCAGCTCTTCTTCTTAGCTTTTCTCTCAGGAGAGGATCCACATCTACCTTAAAGATTCCGTACTCAAAGGCCCTTAAATAAAGACCAGTTCCACCGACGAGCAAAGGGAGTTTTCCCCTGCTATGGATTTCCCAGACAAGTTTATCAGCAATTTCTACGAATTTACCTGCACTCATATCCTCTTTTAGGGTCAGGGCCTCGAAAAGATGATGGGGTATTCCTCTTCTCTCTTCAAAGATTGGTTTTGCGGTGCCGATGACAAGCTCCTTGTAAAACTGCTGAGAGTCAAAGTTAATTATCTCTGCCTTGAATCTCTCTGCCACCTTGAGCGAAACCTCTGTTTTCCCAACCCCAGTTGGCCCACATATGGCTACGATCTTTGGCATTGAGTTCACAGGATTCTCTTCAGTTTCTTCTCAAGTTCCATGAGGGTTATCCTTATAAAGAGAGGCCTTCCATGGGGACAGGAATCAAGACTTTCACTAAACATCTTTTTTATGAGAAATCTCTTTTCTTCTTCTGAAAGGACATTTCCCTTTTTTCTAGCAAGAAGGCAGGCTAACTCTCTAATAAAAGCCTCCTTGGCCTCCTCTTTGGAAAAGATAGGCAACATTAAGAGACTTTCCAGAGCTTCCTTTAAATCCTCCGCAAATTCCGATGGTGCACCCTTTACCAAAAGCTCCTCTCTTCCAAAGGGCTCAAGCTCAAATCCCACCTGGGTTAGGATTTCCAATTTGGCATCTAGGTTCTCCATCATCTCTGGGGTTAATTTGATAATCATTGGTATAAGTAGGCTTTGGGTCATAGTCAACGAAGCACGTTTCCGTAAAAAATCGTAGCATACCCTCTCTGACAGGGCATGATGATCAACAATGAAAAGATTGTCTTCCTTTTCAACAAGGATATAAGCCTCCTTGAAACTACCAAGTATCTTGAAATCCTCTTCGACTTCCAGGAGGGTTTTCCTTAATCTATCCTCAAAAACCACTCCTTTAGTAGGAGACAGTCCTTCACTCACCTTATACTCCAGGGGCAGATCCTCCCTGACCCTGTGATCAGAAGGTTGACTCCTTTTCTCAGGATAGAAACTTTTTCTTCTCTTTTCAAAGAGCAGTCCCAAAGCCTCTTCCAAGCATTGATATAATTCACTTTCCTTTCTAAACCTAACCTCCCATTTAGCTGGGTGAACATTGAAATCGACCATTGAAGGTAAAACCTCAATGTGTACGATACCACCTGGAAACCCTAAGGCACCGTAGAACTTTTTTAAAAGGGAGAAGAATACTCTATTTAACTTTTCATCCCTTATAGCCCTTTTGTTCACCATAAAGAAGAGATTTTTACTATGAGAAAAGGTTTCCTCAGGGCCTGACAGGATTAGATGTACTTTGTATAGAGAATTTTCATGGGTTATTTCCCAAAGGGATTTTTCCTTCAGGTCGAAAAGATAGATAAGAAGCTCTTTCAAAGAACCTCCCCGCCAGTGATATACTCTCTTTCCATCCATCAGCACTTCAAAGGCTACTTCAGGATGGGTTAGCATAAGGATCCTTATAAGCTCAAGATTTTTACTGCTTTCAACCTTTGTGCTTTTCAAAAAGGCCCTTCTTGCAGGAAGATTGGCAAAGAGGTCTTCTACTACAACTAAAGTGCCCTCGTTGAAATGAGTTGGTTTAAAGATCTTTTCTTTGCCAAATTCAACGTAGATTTCCTGTGCGAGATCCTCTTCTTTACTTTTGCTTACAATCTTTAACCTTGAAACCTGAGCAATACTTGAGAGAGCTTCACCTCTAAAGCCATAACTTTTCAGATTAAAAAGATCCTCCACCTTCTTGATCTTACTTGTGGCAAAGGGCAGATAACAGAGTTTTAGATCTTCAGCGGTGATTCCTTCTCCGTTATCATACACAGAGATCTTAGATAACCCACCCTTTTGTAATTCAACCCTGATGAGGGAAGCTTTGGCATCAAAGGCATTCTCCAGTAATTCTTTTATTACCGAGGCAGGTCTCTCGATAACCTCACCAGCTGCGATCTTTCCTCTTAAATCCTCAGGAAGAATGGAAATCTTAGGCATTAATGGATTTTACTTCTTTGAGTTGAGCAAAAACGATTCTACCAGTGGGTGAATGTAGGAGATGACTTACCACTACCTCCAAGGTTGCTCCTATGAGGTGTTTGGCGTTTTCTACCACTACCATGGTACCATCTTCAAGATATCCCACTCCTTGTTCTCTCTCTTTACCCTCCTTAACGATTTGAAGACTAAGGAGATCTCCTGGCCTAACTGTAGGTCTTAAGGCCAAAAAGAGTTCGTTTATGTTTAAAACCTCGACCCCATAAAGCTTACTGAGTTTATTGAGATTGTAATCAGTGGTTAAAAGTTTAGCAGATAGGTCACTACAGATTTTGATGAGTTTCTCGTCGGTGGGAATGTTTTTAAAATTCTGCTCTACGATTTTAAACTCCCCTTTGAAGACCTCCTTAAGTTCATTCAAGAGATCAAGGGCCCTCCTGCCTTTACTTCTCTTGTGTGGGTCATTACTATCTGCCAATGATTGGATTTCATCTAAGATAATCTTGGGAAGCAAAAGTGGACCTTCTAACCAACCGATCTTTCCAAGCTCAACAATCCTCCCATCAATTATGGCACTGGTGTCTATAACCTTTGGGGTTCCTCTGCGGGAAAACTTTTTGGAAAGGGTGTTAACCGGTGAGGAAATCTTAGTCAAAACCCGCTCTCCTATCCTCTCGAAATACTCACCCAATTTTATTTCCTCTATTTTTTTACTAAAAAGCATAATCCCTAAATAACTTAAGCCTAAGGCACTCATGACATAAAGAAATACCTGCCATACTCCACCGGTAAAGAAATCAAAAAAGGAGGATATCAACTTGGCAAGACCTAATCCAAGTATCAAACCTAGGGAGCCACCCACTATCTTAATAAGGGGAATTTTCCTTATCTTTTCTTCCAGATAGATGGTAATTAATCCAAGGGCTACTCCGAGAATCCCACCTGCAACAACAAAGCTAAGTCCCTTGGCACTGTAATAAAAATAATAGAAAACACCTGCCCCTAAAAGAAAGCTTATGAATAGTAAAAGGATTTGAAAGCGATATTTACCCATTATTCAGAATAACCTATTCTTCTAGTAACAGAGAGAGTTTTACCTCTATTTCCTCCTCTGAGCATCCCTCACAAAAGGCCAACTCTTTGATCAGCAGTTCCTTTGCTCTCTCGTAAATTTTTCTCTCACCATAAGAAAGAGGCTTTCTTTTAGCTATCTCATGGAGCTCTCTTATCAATCTTGCTAACAAACATATATCACCACTTTTGAGTCTCTCGTTGTATTCTCTGTATCTCTTGTTCCAGTTACCGTTAGGAAGAGTAACTTCCTTTTCTGAGAGTATACTATAAACCTTCTTTGCCTCTTTTGGCTCTATTATTGGCCTTAAGCCCACCTTTTGAACAGAGTCAACGGGAATGTAAAACTGAGTTTCACTGTCTAAAAGCTTGAAAATATAAGTTTTTATAGATGAGCCTTCAATAACCTTTTCATCGATGGCTAGGATCTTTCCAAGACCGCAGCCTGGGTATACTACTATATCTCCTATTTTAAACATCTCTGATCCACCACATAAATTTTATCACCATTAGGAAAAAATAAAAGGCATCTTAAAAGGGAACTTTGGGACAGTTTTGTCTATTACGCCAGTTCTTAAATATTCTGTCATTTCCCTGATGACAGCTTAGACAGAAACCAACTCTTAGTATTCTCTCGATTTCTCCTTTATCGAAACCACGCATATTAGCCCTGTTAAATTTAACCTTGCTGTTTCCATGGAGGTCAACAATCTGAGATAACCTAATATTAACTCCTTCAAAAGGTGCCTCCAGAGGCTCAAAGTCAACTTTTCCCTGATTAAAGGTTATCTTTCCAAATCCTAATCCTATGACTTTAGGATCCTGATGACAATCTTTACAGGATCTTGACTTTTTCTGGGTGGAATGCGGTTCCATGTGCGCCCAGGTAATACTGGTTATCTTTTTCTTAGGTTTACCCTTCTCATCGAGAAGGGTGATGAAATCCTGTCAGCCAGGAGTAACAGGCACAATCTTATCTTTTTTCACCGCAAGCACCGGCTTTAACAGTTCTCTATAACTCTCATACTCTTCCCATAGGCCCCTTGTTTCCATCACTTTGATCTTATCAAGGTGTCTCTCCTTGGGATCGTATCTCACATGGCAACCCATACACTGGGGCATATGGTGAGCATGACAGGCAGAGCAGGATAGCCTCCGGTGATAGTCTCTATCACAATCCTTAGCTGGTCCTTTTACGAGATGTAACTTCCCTGTAAATTTTCCCTTTAAGTAGAGATTTCCGTTAATAAACTTTAAATTTGTAAGGACCCTACCTTTGTCAGTCTTCAAAAGCCTTTGATGACAGGTCTCACACCTTACCTCTAAAGCCTCCTCAATATTTTTATAAAAATTACCATCACCCATGATCTCTTCTCTAATATGACAGTCAGTGCAATGTAAACCTGCTTTATGATGAACATCGGACTCAATCTTTATAAGCTCTCTTCCGTCAACCCACTTCAAATCATAGATCCCTCCTTGAGAGGTCTCGTATAGCCCTTGATAAGTAAAACCAATTCTTCCACTTCTGTTATGACATCTAACACATCTCTCAAGGGGTACCTCTTTTTCGAGTTTAGGATGAAGTCTCTTTTTTCTTTGATCTTCAGTGAACTCTGCTAAATGACAGGCAGAACAGCCTCCACCCTTTTCTCCCACAAAACCCCGGATCTTCCCTTTCTCCAAGTAAAGATGACAGGAGCCGCAAAGCTTTCGATAGTAATCCAAGGCATAGCTACCCTTGAAAGAGGCCTCTCCCTTTAGCAGATCTGCTACACCTAAGTGAGGCGTAGCTTTTAAAAGACCATCTTCTCCGAAGACAAAAAGGAGCCTACTTATGATGCCATGATTGGTGGCCATAAGGGAATTCCGCACTTTTTTTATATCCTGAGGATGACAATTTGGCTGGCCACAGGTCTTTTCAATTACCCTCAGATCTGCGGGATTTTTAACCAGGCCTCTATGGGCTTGTACTTTAGTTGAGGCAAGAGGGTTTCCCAAATGACACCCTGAACAACCAAGCATCTCAACACCATGGCTTTTCTCTTGAATCTTCTCCTCATGACAGAGCAAACATAATTCAGGCTTTCCCGTGGTTAAAAGAGGAATACCCTTGCCACTTCCTACCCTTTTACTATTTTCCTTAGGAATTATTATTATGGATAGAACAAAGGCAGTTAGAAAACCAAGAGCAAGGGAAATTAAAGTCCTTTTCAGCACCCTTTTAGTATATCCCAAAATTAACCCCTCAGGGAGGGTATGGAGAGAAATTATCTAAGCTTTGAAAGGAATACCATCAGAAAAAAATGGAGGGGCAGACTTCCCATAGCCCTCATATTTCCTAACACCTATCCCCTTGGTATGGCCAATTTAGGGTTTCTTTCTCTATATGAGAGTTTAAATAGCTATAAAGAGATAGTCTGTGAAAGGTTCTTTTTTGAGTCTTCACCCGAGGCTAGGTCCTTGGAGAGCAAAACGCCTCTTGAAGAGTTTCCAATTATTCTCTTTTCTGTTCCCTTTGAGGGTGATTTTGTCAATATCCTCAGCATTCTTCTCAAGGGAAAAATACCATTGAATCCTATAGAAAGAGCGCAAACGGTGATAGGTGGAGGGGTGGCTCTATGGTCAAATCCTGAACCACTAAGCCTCTTTTTTGATGGTTTTCTTTTGGGCGAGTGGGAAGCTATTGAAGAGAAAGCTATACCTCTTTTTTTAGAGTTTGCAGTGAATAAAAAAAAGCTCCTTGAAGCTCTAAATTTCCTTGATTTCTTCTACTCACCTTTCCACTTTGGAAAAAGGAGAGTAAAACTTGCTAAGGCTGATCCACTGAAAAAACCACTCTTATCAAAGATCACAAGCTCAAAGGCGGAGTTTGGTGGAAGCTATCTCATGGAGGTATCTCGGGGCTGTGGGAGAGGATGCAGATTTTGCCTTGCTGGGTTCATCTACCGACCTCCTCGAGGCTATTCCACCGAAGTCCTGCTTGAAAGGGCAGAGGAGATTCCCCTGGGCTCTAAGGTTGGCCTGATCGGACTTGAATTTGTGGACAGGGAAGAGATATGGAAGTTAGGAGAGTTTCTCCTCCAAAGGGACGTTACCCTGACCTTTTCATCACTTAGAGTCGATGCCCTAAGGGAAGACTTTCTAAGACTTTTAAGGAAAACAAAAAGCATTGCCCTTGCCCCAGAGGTTACCACTACCAGACTGAAAAACCTAATTAACAAGAGAGTAGAAGAGGGGGAGATAATCAGAACTTTAGAGAGTCTTAGGGAAAGTGGCATTAGCAAGGTAAAATTCTACTTCATCTTCGGTCTTCCTGAGGAGACCGAGGAGGATCTGCGCCATCTTGCTACCTTTATAAAGAGCCTTTTAAATCGAAGCCTGCCCTATCAGTTCAGCTTTTCCTTTGCGCCCTTTGTTCCAAAACCACATACCCCCCTTCAATGGGCACCTTTTGAGGGAGAAAAGACCCTTGAGGGAAAGATCTCTCTTCTTAGGAGAGAACTAAAGGGCATAAAAAATGTGAAAATTGACTCACCTTGGGAGGCCTTAAAACAAGCCCTATTTGCCAGAGGTGATGCCTCCTTGGGCACATTCATTCTAAAACTAGCTCATGGTGAAGCCCTCAAAAGAGTCCTAGGGGAGATCCCTCAAGTGGAACGGATTTTAAGACCTCCTGTCGAAAAGGACTTTGCCTTCCCCTGGGATTTCATTGACACTGGTGTCTCCAAGGATTACCTTTTCAGAGAGTGGCTAAGGGCCCTTGAAGGAAAAACGACCCCACCCTGTAATAGGCAAATATGTAAGGCCTGTGGGGCTTGCAAGATAAGCTATTGAAATTTTCCCAAGCGAGGACTATACTAGTAAACATGAGCGTTAACAAAGTGATCCTCTTAGGAAGATTAGGAGCTGATCCTGAGATAAGGTATACCCTTGATGGCAAGCCTGTTGCTGTCTTTAGAATTGCCACCAATGAAGTGATTACCAAAAACAACGAAAGGGAGACCCTAACAGAGTGGCATCGTTTAGTTGCCTTTGGAAGACTTGCCGAGATCTGCGGAGAATACCTCTCAAAGGGAACGAGGGTTTACGTTGAAGGTAAGCTTAAAACGAGAAAATTTGAGGACAAACAGGGGCAAACTCGTTTTGTCACAGAGATATGGGTTCAAAATCTACAGATACTTGATAGAAAAGGCGAAGAAATGCCGCAAGAGGGTAAAAAGCCCTCTAAAGAGGAAGTGTTCGATCTCTCTGAAGCGATTCCTGATATCTCCGATGAAGATATTCCCTTTTAGCTTTAGGTTTTCAGGTCAGACACTCTTTAACTTTAGTTCAGTCGCAATCTCAAGCATTTTTTCCAGCTTCTGAATTAAAAGCCCTATCTGACCTAAAACCTCATAAATCCTCTCTTTCTCATTGGGAATTTCTGTGTATAACAACTGATATCTTTTTCCCCCTCGAAGTTTAGCCTCTAAGTGGAAGATGACTGTCCCGGTTCTCTTGGAAAGTTGGTCTCTAATCTCTAAAGCCACAACTTCCGATAAAAGAAGGGTTTTTTTGAAAAAGGGTTTGCAAATGATTAGGCGATTATGAATTCTATCAACTATGGTTGACATGGGGCTTAATAGGTTTCGAGTTTGATGTAGGATGAAAGCGTACATCAAAAGAACCACTACAAATAAAAAGGGCTTGCCTGGTTCATTAGTAAAGGAGATAAACACCAATATTACAGGAAAGACTATGAAAACCCCAATCAACCTCATAATATCCCAAAAATTGGGATTTTTCCTGAAAACAATCTTCATCGGACCTTGTTCTTCGATTCTTACCTGAGGAATTTTTAGATCTAAGAGATAATAGGTGTCATCTTTCTCTAATATCAGCTCTTGAGTCTCTGTGGGATATCTTGCCTCTTCGGAAAACTCCCTTTGAAAAACTAAATGAAGGCCAGAGGGTAATTCTCTGGCAGAGTATGCCTTTAAATTCAAGATCTGTGCTAAATTTAGAAAAATTCTTGCTAATTTCTCCTTCGACTCAACTAAATCCATGGAAAATGGAAGTTTCATGACTCTCTGATTCTTCCTCTCAAGGCACATTATGGTGGCATTTTTGCCTTTAAAATTATATGTTTGTATATGGAGTCCCTTGATTTCTTCGGCAGGAATAAGGTGTCTTTTTCTTCGAAAGAAGTTTTCAACAAAGCTCACTTCCAAAAGATTTTCTTGTCTAACTGCTCTGATCATGTAAACTCTTGAAGGAGAAAAAAGGATAACCAAACTGAATATCAAGATTGTTACTAAGACAAACAGAGTTAACCAGAGCAAAAGATTTTCTCTGGTTGGAGCTATCTTCCATAAAAGGAATATAAAGATTGGAACCTCAATCAATACCAGTAGAAATATAATTAAGATAAAAGAGACATCCCTTTTAGAGCGTATCTCCCTTGCCTTTAAGTTGAATTCCTCACCAGGGATATAAACCTCAAGGGAGAGATGCATTTAAGATAATTATTGAAAGATTTTTTTATTTCTAAAGAAAAAGTCTTCCTTTTCAGCGAGGTTTTCCGTTGGAGAGCTATTTAAGTCCTCTTCCAAAATCTCCTCTTCCCAATCTCTTAACTCATCTAACTGGTAGATCTCTCTGATTAAGTTGATGGCCAATCTCCCTTCCTCATGATAGCCACCTTTTAGAAATTTGATTGGATAGTATAGCATTTTTTGAACCAAGGACTTAGTAAGGATATCCAAGGATTCTATTTCATCCTCCGAGAGATTTTTAAGTTTTTTGAGAGTTTTAGCAAGCTCCTTTTTTCTAATGATCTCAGCCCTTTCGGTCAATCTCTTGATAGTGGGATGCAAGCTGAGCTCTGAGAGCCATTTCTTCATTTTAAGGACTTCCTCTTCAACGATTGCCCTTGCCCTGAGAGCCTCCTTTTGTCTGTTCTTGAAGTTTTCCTCAACCACACTCTTTAGATCATCTATGTCGAAAAGATAGATATTTTCCAGCTCATTAACCGATGGCTCCACATCCCTTGGCACTGCAATGTCTATTATGAAAAGGGGTCTATATTTTCTTGCCTTAAGTAAGGAGGATAGAAGGGCCTTTGTAATTAGGAAACCTGGAGCTCCTGTTGAGGAGATTATTATATCTGCCTGAATTATGACCTCTGGTAAAGCCTCTAAAGAATAGGCCTTTCCTCGAAAACGACTACAGAGCTCTACAGCTTTAGAGAGGGTTCTATTGGCAATAAGGATCTCCGAAGCTCCAAAGGAAAGTAAATGTTGGCAGGCAAGTTCTGCCATTTCCCCTGCACCGATTAAGAGTACCTTCTTATCTTTTAAGGATCCAAGTATTTTCTTTGCTAGCTGAGTTGCGGCATAGCTGACGGATACTGCTCCTCCACCGATACCAGTCTCTGTGCGCACCTTTTTTGCGACAAAAAAGGCTCGGTGAAGAAGCTTATTGAGAACTATCCCCGAGGTCTTTAGATCTAATGCCCTTTTAAAAGCCTCCTTCATCTGACCAAGGATCTGAGGCTCTCCGAGAACCATTGAATCTAAACCACAGGCAACTAAAAAGAGATGCCTAATCACTTCCTCATCCTCAAGGAAATAGCTCCAAGGTCTGAAAGTATCAAGGGTGAGTCCCACCTCATTCTCTAAAAAACTGGAAAAACCTCTTAAGATCTCATTTCTATCCTCTTCCCTATAAATGAAGGTAAACTCCACACGATTGCAGGTAGAGAGAAAAAAAGCCTCTTTAAAAGGAATGGAGTAGGCCTTAATCCTTTCCAAAGGATGGGTTTTGGCAGAGCTAAAGGAGAGCTTCTCTCTAATCTCCACAGGAGCAGTCTTATGATTCAGACCTACTAGCAAGAGGAAAAAATCAGTTTCCATAGGTATGGAACCCTTTGATGTAAAAATTTACAACAAAAAAGGTAAAAAACCAGAGAGTGCTTCCAAGTATGAACATGTAGGCTAATCTCTTTCCTCTCCATCCGATAAGAATCCTCTGATGAAGCATGCCAGCATAGATCAACCAAAGAGAAAGTGTGATTACCTCTTTAGCAGACCATCTCCAGTAATCACCGAAGGCCATCTCACTCCAAATAGCGCCGCTGAGAATACCAAAAGTAAGGAAGAAAAATCCCTGATAGAGTGCCTTTTCCGAGATCCTCTCTAAGGAGTTAAGTGGTGGTAACTTTCTAAAGAAATAGCCCAAGTGTTTTCTCTTAATCTCTCGTTCCTGCAGTAAATACATAACAGAACTCGTCAAACCAGTAAGCAAGAAAGCATGCGACAGCAATGAGGAAATCACATGGAGAGGAAACCAGAGACTCTTTACATGAGATACGAAGGGTGAAATTGGAGCCTCCTGAAAGAAAAAATAACTTAAAATCAAAAATGAAATTGGTAGTGGAATAAGAAAGGTCCCCAACGTGTAAGCCTTTTCTTTTCCCAAGGAAAAATAAAAATAGGTGATCACTATTAAAAAGGAGAAGAGATTCAGAACATCCTTAAAAGTAAAGGAATTGAATTCATAGAGTTCTTTTAAGAAAAAAAAGAGGTATGAAAGATGGAAAAAAGCTCCGAGAGATAAAATACCCTGTGAAAGCCTAAGAGCCTTTTTTTCAAGTGTTCTGAAATAGAAAATGAAACCTATCCAGGAGATAAAGTATGTGAAGACTACCAGATTGAGAAAAAGGGATTTCATTTAAAGGTGTTTGGTTACTCCTCGGTAACTTTTTTTCTCACAATAAATACAGAGCAGGGAGCAAAGGAGACAACTTTAGCAGTTGTGCTTCCCAAAGTAAATCTCATTATATCAGGCCTGCTTCCTCTAGCTCCCATTATAAGGAGATCTGCCTCCTCCTTTCCCACAAATTTTAAAATTGCCTCTGAAACCGAATAGTCTTCAAGTAATGATGTTTTGGGGGAGACTTGGGGTAAGATACTCTGAGCTTCCTTCAAAAGGCCTTCTGCCTTGCTTTTAAGAGAGGCGATCTCCTCATTACTCATGTCATCCCTCTTGGCAACAACAGATATTACCACTAGCTCACCCTTTTCTTCTTCTAAAAACCTCTTCGCAAGTTTTAGCCCCTCCTTGGCATCCTCTGAACCATCATAGGCAACTACAATTTTCATGGTCTCCTCCTGAATTGTAATCTGCAAATTATTATACCTCAAGTTTTTCCATTATGTCAAGTTTATGTATGAGTCCATAGGATTTTAGACTGAAAGGAATTCTCGTTAAATTTGTAACAAATTCACTCCAAAGGCGATACATTCCCAAGCCTTAAACTTATTCCATAAGTCCCTCTCACTCCTGCTTGATCGTAGCACCACAGATACCAGAGAAGCTTCGATGGTAACTTCTCTGCTAAAGGAGTTGTGAAATTCGATGACATTTAGTCAAAAGGCGCCTTCTTTTCCTTAAGATGTATCTTTGATTACTTAAAGTCTTTGTGGCATTCTTAAATCTTTGATGGGAGCATGAAGATTCCACACTTACCTAGTTTCTCCTTTTTTCTCTAAGAGTCCTGCTTAAGATTGATTTAAGGCATATTTATAAAGGGATGAAGAGAACCCTTTGTTTAAAGGATTAACTGGAGGGTGTTTTTTTTTGATTAGCTTTCATTAACTTCTATAGCCAAATTGTTGGATTACTTCCAGGGGGTTTGAGGCAAGAATAAGCTCCCTGTGAAGCTTCTTTAGTTTCTCTCGGTCAGTTTCCGCCTTGATCTGCTCTTCAAGACCTTTTGGCACTTCCCCAAGCTTCACCTCCACTACCTCAAGCACCATCTCCTGAGCCTCTTTTAAAAGTCCCTGTTGTAATCCCTGTTGTATACCCTGCTGTATACCCTCTATGTAAAAGGGGTCCCTCCTCTTATCAATCACTAAGGGCATCCTTGTTACCTCCTCATATAGCCTTACTACTTCATTATAAGCATCCTTCCTCAATCTTGCAAGCACTAAAAGCCTCATCAAAAAATCTCTCCTC
>JANXDB010000063.1 GCA_025060015.1 Caldimicrobium sp.
ACTGCCCTCTCATTTAAGGCATTAGCCTTCTTCTCAAAATCCTCCACTATCTTCTTTATCTTCTTAAACTGATCCTCCGTCAGTCGTAATTCCTCTCTAAAATCTAAAATCGTTCTCCTTGCTGGCTGAACTCCCTGAGGCTGAGCTCCTTGAGGTTGAACCTGAGGCTGAACCCCTGCCTGCTGAGCTAAAACCTGCCCCTGAACCATCACCTGAGAGATTAATAAAACAAAGATAACACTTAAAAAGATGCACTTCCTAAACAATACTTCACCTCTTTTTTAATTGTTTTATTTTCATTATTTTTAAAATATCACTCAGATATGTCAACCTTCAAAAAATTTTTTTACTCTCTTCTTTCTTTTTGTAAGCTTTATTTTTTTCAATTTTCTTTTGTTTTCTCAATTTTTTTTATTTCACTTAAAATCCCTTTCATTGCAAATATTACTTTAAATTTGGATAAATTAAACTTCAGGGTTAATACCTAAAAGATAAGTCATCCGCATCCATTCTTTGGCTTAAATTTTTTTCATAAGTTCAATATCTTTTTAGAAGGAAAAGGGGGGTTAAAACTGAAGCCACAGTGGAAGCTTTTGGTATCTGCAAAACTACCACTGAGCAGGAGTGGGAGGGACTTTTGGAATAAGTTTAAGGCAGTAGCTCCTTTTGAGATACGGGGCGTGCAGACCGAGCTTGAGAAGGAGGGAATGGGTATGTAGAGAGGTTCAACAGGATATTGGAGAAGGAGTTTATTGAGTATAGGGAGTGGATGTTGAAGGATGATTTGGAGGAGTTTAACAGGGAGCTTATGAGGAAATGGACTCATACAGCCCTCTTGACAAGGTTATAATTGATGTTTTATAATTTAAATTAATCTTTTCGATTGGCGACGTAGCTCAACGGGTTAGAGCATGTGGCTCATATCCACACGGTTGGGGGTTCGAGTCCCTCCGTCGCCATTTAAACTGCCGGCGGCGTAGCCAAGCGGTAAGGCGACGGCCTGCAAAGCCGTGAATCCGGGGTTCAAATCCCCGCGCCGCCTCTTTTAGAAAGTTTATGTATAGATTAAAGGTAACAGATCACTTCTCCTCAGCTCATTATCTCAAAAATTATCAAGGAGCCTGCGAAAAACTCCACGGCCACAATTGGAAGGTTGAGCTTGTGGTAGAAGGTGAAAGCCTTAATGAAACAGAAATTCTTATAGATTTTAAAGAATTGAAAAAAATCCTTAAAGAGATCCTTGAGGAGCTGGACCATCGTCTTTTAAACGAACACCCACACTTTCAGAACAAAAATCCCTCCTCTGAAAATATATCAAAATTCATTTTCGAGAGAGTTAGAGATAAAATAAGAGCTTTTCCTGAAGTAAAAGTCAAAGAAGTTACAGTCTTTGAGACAGAAAAAGCCTCAGCCACATATTTCGAAGATTGAGCCTTCGCATCTCCGAGATCTTCTTCTCAATTCAAGGTGAAGGACCTTTAGTGGGCTTCCCAACCTTTTTTGTGAGACTCTACGGCTGTAACCTTAATTGTAGCTGGTGTGATACACCCTATGCTAAAGAGGGTCAAAGATATCAAGAATTAAGCCCTGAAGAGATAATCACTCAGTGGGAGAGCAACTACAAAGAGATACCACATGTAGCCATCACAGGTGGCGAACCCCTCCTGCAAGCACAAAGTATCAATCTGATGCACGAATTCTCTAAAAGAGGCGCTAAGGTACTACTTGAGACCAACGGTTCACTTAGCATAAAAAGTGTGCCCAAAGAAGTGCTCATCGTTATGGATGTTAAGACACCCTCCTCTGGAATGAGTAAACATAACCTATTTGAAAATTTCAATTATCTAAAAAAGGAAGATGCTTTGAAATTTGTCATAAAGGATTTTCATGACTTTCATTGGAGCTTAGAGATTATCGAAGAATTCAATCTTTTGGAGAAGTTTAACTGCTTTTTTTCACCTGCCTATCCCTACCTCTCTCCAGAAAAGTTAGCTCAGTTTATATTGGAAACTAAAAGACCTTTGAGGCTTCAAGTTCAACTTCACAAAATTTTGAAAATCAAATGAACTTCTCAAAAATATAAAAACTGCTAAAATGAATACCTATGGCAACTGAAAACATCGACGATAACGTCCTCGAGAAGGTAGAAGGGCTATCCTTACCTACCATTCCAGAAGTTCCTCCCGAAGAGGGAAGGTTACCTGCAAAATTTGACCCCCTCCAAAAGTACCTTCAAGAGATTAGCAGATATCCAGTTCTATCCAGAGAAGAAGAGGAGGCAATTGCAAAGACTTACTACGAAACCAAAGATCCAAGTCTTGCTTATAAATTGGTAGTTTCAAACCTGAGATTGGTAGCAAAGATTGCTCTTGAGTTCCAGAAATTCTGGGCCTACAACTTTTTGGATCTCTTACAGGAAGGTAATCTTGGTCTTTTACAGGCTGTGAAGAAATTTGATCCTTACAAAGGAGTGAAATTTTCTTACTATGCCTCCTTTTGGATTAAGGCCTATATCCTAAAATACATAATGGACAACTGGAAATTAGTTAAGATGGGAACAACCCAGGCCCAGAGAAAACTGTTTTACAAACTCAGAAAGGAAAAAGAAAGGCTTTCAGCTCTTGGTTTTGAACCAACTTCAAAGGAGATCGCTTCACGCCTAGGTGTCAAAGAAAGGGAAGTTGAGGAAATGGAAGCAAGAATGTTCAGTCAAGATCTCAGTTTAGAAGCACCTGTTAGTTATGAATCTGAAGATACCTTAGGTGATTTTCTGAAGGATTCAAAACCAACTCCTGAAGATCATTATGCCAGAGCAGAAATTTTAAACAATTTCAAACGAATTCTCAAGGAGTTTGCTCAAGATCTGAGGGGTAAAGACTATGTGATCTTTTATGAAAGGCTGCTAGCAGATGAACCTAAAACCCTCAATGAGCTCTCTCAAAAACTCGGAATTTCCAAAGAAAGAGTTCGCCAAATAGAGGAAAAACTAATAAAGAGAATGAGGAAATACATTCAAGAGAGGCTTCCTGATGCCACTATCTATCCTCAAGCCCTTGTATATAAGGAATAAATTACTCTATTTCCTCATCTTAGTCCTTTTCTCTGCAAGTATCCATAAGGCTCATGCCTCCAACATGGAAGAGGCCTATTTTTACTTCCTACTCTCCCAGATTGTAGCAGAAAAACCAGAGGATGTAGAGTTCTACCTCAAGAGGGCAATTGAGAAAGATAAAAAATCACTTTTTCTTAAGAAGACTCTTTTAACACTCTATTTACAGCAATCCAACATCAGTGCGGCGGAGAAATTAGGAAAAGAACTTATCCAGAAGTCTCCAGAGGACAGAGAGGTGATCTTGTTACTCGTTAGATTGTATCTTTTACAAAAGAGGCCATCCAATGCAGTAACTCTCTTAGAAAAATTCCTAACAAAAAATACCAAAGATGAACAATTTTTAAGCATATTGATCTCTATATACTTACAGGAAAAAGAATTGGATAAAGCTTTAGCAAAGCTTGAGCAATTAGAAAAACTTCATCCTAACAATTATATAATATCTCTTTACAAAGCAAGGATCTTCAGAGAAAAGGGAGACATAGCCTCAGCTAAAAAGTCCTACCTCAGATCCCTGGAACTTGAACCATCAAATAGGGCCCTGGTTATCGAACTGATAAAATTTCTTGAAGGTGCTCGTGATTACAAGGAGATTGAGAGGATCGTATTAAATTACCTATCACAAAATCCTAAAGATAGGGATTTTTTGAGGCTACTTTTTGGAATTTATTTTGAGCAAAAGGACTATGACAAATCTGAAAAAATGATCAGAGAATATTTAGAAAAAGAAGGAAATCAGCCAGAGCTGATCTTTTATCTTGGCCTAACCCTGGAACAGAAAAACAGACAAAATGAAGCCATTTCCCTTTATGAGTCCATACCCGTAGATTCACCATGGTATTTTGAAGCTCAACGAAGGCTCTTTGAACTTTTCAGAAAAAAAGATTTAAAAAAGGCTAAAGATCTTTTGAACTCTATTCGCGAAAAAAAGTTTAAAGAAAAGAGTTTTTTCCTTTTCCTTGCACACTCCTTGGAAAAGATTGATCAATGTGAGGAGGGTGTTCATGTTGCCAAGGAAGGCTTGATTCTATTTCCGGAGGATGTAGATCTAACCTTAGCATTAGCCACTAATTATGCCTGTTTGGAGGACTATGAACGAGTTCTGGAAATGGTGGAACCTCTTTTGAAGGCCTATCCGCAAGATGCCTACATTTTAAACTTCGTGGGATATAGTCTTGTAGAATTAAACAGAGATCTTGAAAGAGCAGAAGCCCTGTTGATAAAGGCTAATCAATTAAAGCCTGAAGATCCTTACATCGAGGACAGTTTGGGTTGGCTCTATTACAAAAAAAGTCAATTAGAAAAAGCAAAGTTTTATTTAGAGAAAGCCCTAATGAATTTAAAGGGAGAGGAAGAACCGGTCATTTTGGACCACCTTGGAGATGTAAACTTAAAACTCGGTAATCTCTCTTCTGCCTGTGATCTCTATAAGAAAGCTCTGGAAAAGAGCATCCATCATCGAGAGAGAAAAAAGATTGAGGAAAAGGTCAAGCTTTGTCCCTAAAAAAAGCACTCCTTCTATCCCTAATTCTGTTATCAATTTTATCCTGCGCCCCCAAAGAGTTATCGCTGCTGGATGCCTATCTCGTCCTTCAAAAAGAAGGTTTAGCTGAGAAAAAGCTCAAGGGTAAAGTTTTTGTTGAGGGAGCTTTTATCCTCCTAAACAGCCAAGATCAAAGTGGTGGCAGCTATGGAACATTTTATCTAGACCCCTCTTCCTTGATAATATTCCTAAGGCCTCCCCTATCTACAGAGATCATTCTCTATTGGGATGGAAATCCGAAGCATTTTTTCCTTATAGATACAGCTAAAAAAAGGGTATACAGATTACATTTTAAGGAGTTTTCCCTTGAAGATCTACCCTCTTATTTTCTTGGCTTAAAAGAGGGAAAAGTAAAATTTAAGAGGAATAATCTCATGGGAGAATACACGTTCTCAAAAGAGGAGTTAAAGGGTGTTTTGCAGGCAAATTTGTTCAACTTAAGCTGGAAGATAAAGGAAATCACATTTACTGAAGAATACCCCCCTCCCCTCTCTTTTGAGAACTACAAACTTAAGACCATCGAAGTTGATCTTTGATCATCTTATCTTTATCAATATCTCTTCCACTTTACTTGGTGTAGCCTTTGTAACAGTTAAAACCATGTTCTCATAACTTAAGATTTCACCCTGTTTGGGAATCCTCTTAACGAGATGATATACGAAACCGTTTAAGGTCTCATAATCCCCCGAAGGGATAGATATGCCCAATGCCTGAAGCTTTTCGATCTCCGTTGTTCCCTTTACCAGGTATACATCTTTAGAAATTCTCTTAAATTCAGGTTCATAATAATCAAGGGCATCTCTGAACTCACCTAAAACTTCCTCTACAAGATCCTCCACGGTGACTAAACCCGTGGCCAAGCCGTATTCATCAACTACTATGGCAATCTCTTTAACTTCTCTCTGTAAAATCTTTAGAGCTTCATGCGCTGGCACCAATTCAGGAATATAAAGGGGGATCCTGGCAAAATGTAACACAGGCTGATTTAGATCAGAAAAGGACTTTCCCAAAAGGTCTTGTATCCGGAGAATATACCTTATTTGGGTTAATTCACTTTCATAAAGGGGAATGTAGGTGAAATTATACTGCCCACTGAATTCCAGGGCCTCTTTTATGGTTGCAGAGACAGGCAAAGCTTTGATGTTGGGAAGAGGTATCATCACCTGACTGACCTTTTTCTTGCTGAAGTCGAGGATCTTGGCGATAAGTTCCTTTTCCTTTGAATCAATCTCCTCTTCATAGGTTATCATGGTCAGAAAGGTCTCTCTAAACTTTGTCAAAAAGTAGGGATGTCTTAGTTCCTCTTTGGGGAGAAAGATCTTTGAGATTTTTCGGTTAATATAATATATTGGAAAAAAGAGATAGGATATGAAATATAGTGGAGGAGCTAAATACAATACCAGAGGATAGGCCAATCTTTTCCCAAGACTTTTTGGTATTATTTGGCCCAAGAGAAGCATTATCAGCGGTAAGACGAAGGCTGAAAGGAAGACTCCCCAGTTCCCCAAGGCTTTGATTAGATAATAAGAGGTGAAAATTCCATTGCCTGCTATGCTAAAGGTCAGGCCTAAGGTAGTTGTGGTAAAAAGGCGCTCTGGCTCTTCCCAGAACTTTATACAAAAGGAGGTTGAAGGTAATCTTTTGGCATATCTCTCTATTAGCGCCCTTTCCACCGAGATAAAGGCAATCTCACTAAAGGCAAAGAAAGCCTCTAAAATACTAAAAAACAAGAAGGATAGAAGAGCACTATGCATAACCCTCTCTTACTGCCTCTACCCAAAGGATCTTTCTTCCTCTTACTTTTTTGATGATAAATTTCCACCCATCAAAGACCCTCTCATCTCCCTCTTTAGGGATACCTTGAAAAACAGTCAAAATAAATCCATTGACAGTTCTTAAGTCTTGAAAGATTTCCTCATCCAAAAATATACCCAGGGACTCAATTGCCTCCTCAAGATGGGCCTTTCCTGAGAGCAGAAAATGTCCCTCTGATATCCTTTGAATAGGTTCCAGTAGTTCTTCTTTTTCCGGTAAGATCTCTCCAAAGAGTTCTTCCAGAATATCTTCAAGGGTTACTAAACCCTTGAGGGTTCCATACTCATCAACAACAAGTGCGATTTTTAGGTGTTTTCTCTGAAACTCAAAAAGAAGATCCCTTACAGGGAAGCTCTCTGGAACAAAATATGCTTGTCTTGTAAGTTCGGAGAGATACCTTTCCACGAAATTCTCATTCTTGGCAATGTAGTTGATCAGATCCTTTGTGTATAAAACTCCTATAACTTCATCTATTGATTCCTTATAAACAGGGAACTTATTATAAGGAAGCTTTCCAAGTCTTGTCAGAAGTTCCATGGAAAGTCTCTGATCTTTAAGGGCTATGATCTCTGACCTTGGGGTCATGATCGATGCAACCTCAATCTTTTCAGACAAAAAAAGACCATAAATGAAATCCCTTTCAGTATCACTGATCTTACCTTGTTTATGACCAAGTTCTATGGAATGCAGTATTATCTGCTCTACAGGAGTAAAACCTCTTTGATCATAATCTTTATTTATTTCTGGAAATAACCTATTTATCTTGTGATATACTAAGTGAATCAAAACTCTGAGGGGAAAAAGAAGGGAGTATAAACAATAGGTGATAGGTATAATTTTGAATACTAGCTGAGTGCGAAATTTAAACCCTGTAACCTTTGGAAAAAAATCTCCAAGCCAAAAACTGAATAGTGAGTAGATAAAGAAGGCTGGAGTTCTGAACTCATCGGATAAGAGCAGTGTTATCGCAGAAGCAAAGGCAAAGCTGGCAAAGTAATCCGCCAACTCATTGCCTGTGAGAAGGGCAAACAATAGCTGCTCGGGATTCCTTATCATGTTTAAATATTTTTCCTTTAGTCCCTGGTTCTTAAGACCGGCTAGATCAATCTTTGAAAGAGAAAAGATACTGGCCTCACTTGCCGAGAAAATCATAGACAACATAAGACCAAAAAGGGCAAGGGCGATAAAAAGCTCAACCATAAATTAATAGGTAATTAATATTTGAGAGAAAGATGGGTAATTAAACTCCGAAGGTAAACCTATTTTAGGATTTAAACTCTCCCTGAATACCTTCAAACAAACACCTTCAGTGAGCAATTCTTCTCTCTCCAAGGACATCCCCTCGGTTAAGTCCTCCAAGAGCTCTCTCTCTGTAATAAGCAAGGTATTGAGGTCCTTTGCTCCCTTCCAATTCAGTTCAGGCAAGATAACTCTTAGGGCCTGCACTCTAAGGTTGAGATTCCAAAGTTTTTCTGTATCTGCTTCTTCAAAAGCCCTGAAAAAAGGACTTGGTGTCTCTTCATAGGGATTTTTGTAGATAATTCTTTCTTCAAAAAGATTTTTCCAAACCTTCTCAAAGTCCTTTAAGGCACTGGTCACATCCCATAGGTCACTATCAACCATTTCAGCGAGCATTAATATGAGTAAGGCCCTCTCAAGGGGACACAGGGTCTTTCTCTCCCTGAAAAGATCCACATAGGTTTCCTCAAAGAGCTCCTGATGAAGAAAAAAATATCGAAAACTCTCTGGATATCGAAGATATTCACCAAAGGCCTGTAATTCATGGGCAAGTTTTTGAAGGTTTACGGCCATGCTCTTTAGAGTCTCTCTAAGAGAGAGAAACTCCAACTTATCTAAATTAAGCCTTTTTTGGTGTTTTTCTATGATTCTTTTAGTATTAGGAAGTTCCACGACGAAAATTGTCTCAACAAGCTCAAAGAATTTAAGACTTCGATCAGGAAAGAAAATACTTTGGGGATAGAGAAAGGCCTTTGGTATCATGTATAAGTTTAAGAGATGATCTTTTGCAACAGGGCTTTAAAATAATCGATCTGCCTTCCATACTCCCTATCAAGTTGCTCTTTTATCTTGTTCCATTCTTCCTGAAATTGGGGATGGCTCTCTGGGGATAGTTTTACCTTGGCACCAAGTTGCTCAGAAACTGTTTTCTCTAAAGCACTTATAGCTGAAGAGAATCTCTTAAGAAGCTCCTGATAAATGGCTTTTTTGTGTGCTTGATAATCATTTAACAACTTCTCGAATTCACTGAAAAGTTGGTCCACCTGAGGAATATTTTTAAAGGCATCTTTAAGAGCTCCAAGGGTCCTTTGAATTTCCTTTAAGTGGAATTCATCTCTTGGCAAGGTTATGTTCTTTAGAAGAGTTTCTATGGCAAGAGATAGAAGTCTTTTATGAGAGTCCTTGGATTGAGTCTTGAGAAATTCTCTTAGTTCTGGAAAGGGTGATTCTATTTCTCCTTTTAGGAACTTACCTACTAAAATTAAAACTTTTTCCTTTTGCCTTTCCCACTCTAATTCCTCCCTTGAAGCCTTACCAAGTCTTTCTGCCTTTTCTAAAGCTATTTCCAGAGTACTCTTTATCTCGTCCCCCATAACACAACCCCAAATTTTTCTCTAAAAATACTCATTTTAAGAAGTTTTGTCAATTGTTACCTAGCTTGCCAGGGTCCATGCTAGATATCAACACGAGCCCCCCAAATAGCCATGTGATCTGAGGCCTTTATTTAAAATTTTACTCTTAAGGCCTTATCCCGGTCTTTGTCAAATTTTCTCTATAAAAGCAAAGAAACCTTTCAGAGGATTTACTTGGGGCTCACTAAAAGTCTCTCTGAAGACCTGAGTATTTGCTAAAGCAATTAACTGTGTTAGAATTAATATCTATATTTTAAATGACTATGAGTAGAGAAGAGTTGGAATTCCTAAAAGATCTCAATCACTCGCAGCGAGAGGCAGTGGAATATATACAAGGTCCTCTTCTTGTCATAGCTGGTGCTGGATCAGGAAAAACGAGGACCTTGGTCTGCAGAATGGCCTACTTGGTTGCTCAGGGCGTTGATCCTGAAAAAATACTTCTACTAACTTTTACCAGAAGAGCAGCCAAGGAAATGATTCATAGAGCAGGGTCTCTTCTAAAGCTTAATTTTGATCACATTACTGGTGGAACCTTTCACTCCCTCTGCAATCTAATGCTTAGACAATATGGACACCTTTTGGGGTATGGTCCCAATTTCACCCTCCTTGACAGAGGCGATGTAGAGGATCTCCTTAACCTATTGAAAAATAGTCTCGGTTTTTCCGATCAGAAAAAGCGTTTTCCCAAAAAACAAACCTTAGCAAGCCTTTACAGCAAATCCATCAATCAGATAAAACCAGTGGTTGAGGTTTTGACAAAGGACTACCCTCAATTCCTCGAGTTCACCCCAGAACTGGAGAGACTTTTCATAGAATATCAGAATTATAAAAGAGAACATCAATTGATGGATTATGATGATCTACTGGTTAACTGGTTAAACATTCTTCAGAACTATCCACAGATTAGAGAGGAAGTTGGCAAACGCTTTGAATTTATCATGGTGGATGAGTATCAGGATACTAACTCCCTTCAGGGTGCAATAGTTAAATACATGGCAGAAACCCATCAAAATGTGATGGTTGTTGGAGATGACTCTCAAAGCATTTATGGTTTCAGGGGAGCCAATTTTAAGAACATCTTCGAGTTCCCCAAGCTTTTTGCCAACACAAAGATAATCAAGTTGGAACAAAATTACAGAAGCACCCAGCCAATACTTGATCTTGCTAATGTCACCATCGCAAACTCCAAGTGGAAATATACCAAAAATCTATTTACCCTCAAAAAAGAGGGATCTAGACCCTTTCTCTTTAGAGCCAAAGACGATACAGAAGCGAGCCAGTTTATAGCAGAAAAAATCCTCGAACTCAGAGATAAGGGCATAAAACTCTCACAAATGGCAGTTCTCTTTCGATCTGCCTATCATTCCTACGATCTAGAAGTTGAACTAACTAAAAGGGGCATACCTTTTATAAAGTATGGTGGACTTAAGCTTCTTGAGTCAGCACACATCAAAGATCTAATCTCCTTTTTAAAAGTAATACTAAATCCACAGGATTATCTCTCTTGGAATAGAATTTTACTGTTATTAGATGGGATAGGACCTAGAACAGCAGAAAAGATCATAATCTTCTTAAAGAGAGAAAATACTCTTTCCAAATTCTCTAAAATTGAGAGCCTTTCCTCTTCGCTAGAACTAAAGAGGTTTATCAATATCTATCAGGAGATAAACCCCTATATAGAGACACCGACCAGTATTTTAGGTCAGATTTGGGAATTTTATGAACCAATCTTTCAAAGAATCTATTACGAAGATCACTTTAAAAGAGTAAAGGACATCGAGGGACTCTTTGCTCTTTCAGAAAAATATCATACTTTGAATGAATTCCTCACAGACCTAGTATTAGAACCATTGGAGATTACCGAGCTTGAAGAAACGGACTTGGATGAAGAGCCTCTCATTCTGTCAACAGTTCACTCTGCCAAAGGCTTAGAATGGCACACGGTGTTTATAATTTCTCTGATCGAGGGAAGGTTTCCCTCTCAATACACTCTTCAAAGCGAAGAAGAATTGGAAGAGGAGAGACGACTTTTTTATGTAGCAGTAACCAGAGCTAGAGAACAACTTTATCTAATCTCACCACTTATGGTTTATGTTCCAGGAGAGGGAAAAAGTCTCTCAAAGCTATCGAGATTTATAAGGGAATTACCTCCTAATCTATATGAGGAAATATCCTCAAGAAAATATCCTTCAAAAGTGGAGACCTTCACAGAGATGACCCCAAGCATGAATTCAAATCAGTATAAAATCGGTGACCTGGTTAAACATCCACACTTTGGAGAGGGGGAAATTCTTGAGATCATAGGAGAGAAAGTTAAGGTCAATTTTTCAAACAAAGGCCCCACTTTACTGCACTTAAAATATACCCACTTAGAAAAACTGATATGAAGGAAAAAATTAACCTTTCAATTAAGATCAAAGAACGAGTCCTTTTCAAAAACATATCTCTTCATTCTTTAGAAAAACTGCCTCCTAAGATCTATGGAAATCTCTCAGATTTCATACACAACTTTTTAATAATTTATGGAAGTAATGTTCATAGGCCTGAAATAAAAATAATAGACGCAAAAAGTATTCTTATGACGAAAAACGAATCCTTGCCTGATTTTAAACTAGGAGAATTGATACTGGTGATTCTTCCCCTTGGTGATACAAGGTATGTTTTCATATGTAAAGTCAGTGAAAGACTAGACAACGGTTATGTTCTCCAAATACTTGACCCAAGAACAGGCGAGCGTTTTGAAATTAAAACAAAAGTTCCAGTTTTTATCTCCTTTATCCCAGAGACCTACATACGAGACATTCTGCAAAATCACGAGTATACTCTTTTGAAAGAAATCAACGCTTCAGAGGATAACTACCCATCCCTCTCAGAGGTTCACTTCTATGACTTAGTTCTCAACTCCAATCACAATATTGATGACAGATTTAAAAAACTGATTCAAAAGACCTTCTTAGTAGGGGAACTAATCAATATTTCCAGGGGAGGCATAGGTGTTAAAGTACCTAGTTATCCTGGAATACAGGATGAATATCAGATATTTTATTTGAAATTCAATTTGATAACATCTTCAAGAGTGATAAAGATGGCGCTCTTTTCTCATCTCAGGAATGCAACCCGAGTGGAAAATGGGGTTATGTTACATTTTGCCTTTCTCTCTGAGTTAAGAGAGCCTCTATGGAACCTTCTACGAAATGACATTGAAAAACTAAATTCCCCTTAATACTTCACAGATCTTAAGCGAATTATCCAAGGCTGAGCCATCTCCCCTGAAGTATAGATAGACTCTCTCCTTCTCTTCCTTTGTTTTTATAAGTTGAATAGAATCAAAAGAGGCCAATCTTCTGAATCGTGGTAACAGATTGGCATCTCCAATTATGAATTGAATCATCCTGCCTTTTTCTTCTATTGATAGGATTTTCAGTGTCTTCATTAGAAATTTTAACTTTTGGGTTTTAAGCAAGTTCTCTGTCTCAATTGGTATAGGTCCATATTTATCTGACAGAAAGGCTCTAAAGTCTTCGATCTCCTCCAAAGAATTAATGAGCACCAATTCTCTGTAAATACTCAGTCTCTCGTCAGTCTCTGGAACATATGAGGCGGGGATGTAGGCAGGAATCTTTAGATTCACATCTGGTTCCCAATCCTCTATCTTTTCACCCCTAAGATTTCGAATAGTATTCTCAAGTAATTCAAGATATAACTCATAACCTACTTTGTTTATATGACCTGATTGATTTACCCCAAGAAGTTCCCCTGCGCCCCTTATTTTTAAGTCACTAAGCGAGAGTTTATAACCAGAGCCAAGCTCTACAAATTGCATCAATGCTTTAAGTCTCTTTTGGGCTCCCTCGGTGATAGCCTTAAGATCTGGCACTAAAAGATAGCAATAGGCCCTCTCGGTACCTCTGCCCACTCTTCCTCTCAACTGATATAGATCTGCTAAACCAAACATGTCTGCCCTGTTTATCAATATGGTATTAGCGGAGGGGACATCTATACCACTTCCTATTATCGGTGTGCACACTAAGACATCTATCTCTTTGTTGATAAATTGATAAAGCACCCTCTCAATCTTTTCCTCTTCCATTTGACCATGAATCATATCGATCCGAGCCCTTGGCACTAACTTTTTCAGATAATTCATCAGAGAGGCTAAACCCTGAATACGAGGATGCACAAAGTATATTTGACCACCTCTTTTCAACTCCTCCTCCAAAGCTGATTTTATCAACTCCGAATCAAACTTAGCTAAAATGGTCTTTATGGCCTTTCTTCCAGGAGGAGGAGTATCTATAAGAGACAGATCAAAGATCCCCAAAAGGCTTAACTGAAGGCTTCGGGGTATGGGAGTTGCAGATAAACTGAGAACTTTAACGGATTTCTTTAATTGCTTGAGGCGCTCCTTTTGTTTTACCCCAAACTTATGTTCCTCATCAATTACCAATAGACCTAAATCTCTGAAGGTCAAATCTTTGGAGAGAAGTCTGTGTGTTCCGATTAAGACCTTAATCTCTCCCTCTCTAACACCCTTTATGATTTCTCTTTGCTCCTTCTCACTTCTCAATCTTGAAAGAACTCCCACTTTTATACCAAAGGGCTCCAGTCTCTCTTTGAAATTTCTGTAATGCTGTTCTGCAAGGATGGTGGTGGGAGTGAGAACCGCTACCTGTTTTCCAGATGATGCAGCAATAAAAATGGCTCTGAGAGCTACCTCTGTCTTTCCAAAACCTACATCACCTACAAGAAGTCTTTCCATAGGCTTAGGTGAAGTTAAATCCTGTATCACGTCCTCAATGGCAGAAAGTTGATCTGGAGTTTCCTCATAGGGAAAACTTTGAAGGAATTTCGCATAGGCTAAACCAGGTAAGGGCAGGGAGTAACTGCTAATAGCCTTTCTCTCCGCATACAGACGCAAGATCTCATCAACCACCTCAGAAAGTCTTTTTTCAACCTCCTTTCTCCTCTTTAAAAAATTGGTCTTTCCCAATTTATCGAGCTGAGGTTCCTTTTCCTCTATCCCCACATAGGGATAGAGTTCGTTTAAACGGGCAACAGGTAAGTAGAGTTTATCTCCTCCGAGATACTCCACTTCTAAAAACTCTCCTTGAAATCCATCAACCTTGAGAAACACCAAACCCTGAAATCGGCCTATGCCATGGACCCTGTGAACCACAAAATCTCCGGGCTTTAACTCATCAAATCTGCGAAAATATCCCTTGGCTCTACCAAAAACTCTCTTGGTTTCACCCTTTAATCTCCTTTTACCAAAGAGTTCAAAGTCTGATGTTAGCAGCACACGCTCTCCAGCATAAATAAAACCCTCTCTCAGTTCACCTAAGGAAAATTTTACATCAACATCTTCAACCCCTCTTATCCTCAAACCCTCAACAATAGCTTCTTTATTCTTTTCATCAGATACAACCAGGTGTATTCGGTATCCCTCATCAAGATATCTTATTAAGCTGTTAAAGGCTACATCAACTATGGAATCACTACTTACTTGATCATACTCTAACTTGGACACTTCATAGTAGTCGCATTTATCGTATTTCAGAGGTAATTCCGTTGCCTCTATAGTGAAACTCTTCTCCCAGAGGGAAAGTATTTCCTCTAAAGTGGCATATAGCACTTCCTCATTAAATAGCAGTTTTTCTCTCTCCTTTGCTCTGATTGATTGGTGATATAACCTATCCCAAAAGGCTTCTATTCTCTTTATCAACTCTTCCCTTTCATAGAGTAGAAAAGCCCTTTTCACTGGAGTGACATTTTCTGATACCAAGCTCAAGTCTTTAAATACAAAGGGAAGTAAAAAATCTTGATTCTCAAGTAGTATTTTATTTTCAATCATCTGAACAAGCTGGGACAATCTCTTGTCGGAAACTTTACCCTTAAGCGAGAGGATCCTCTCGTATACTTGCTGGGATTCCTTTGGAAAAAAAAGCTCCCTTGCTGGAAGTATGACTGCCTCCTGTAGAAGCTGAACACTTCGTTGACTGTTTGGATCAAAATGCTTCAGGGTGGTGACCTCTTGACCAAAGAATTCCATTCTTACAGGATGATTGTACTGGGGTGTAAAGATGTCGATAACAGCTCCTTTAACGGTGAACTCTCCAGGAGATCTAACAACCCCTACCCTTTCGTAACCTAACTGCAGTAGTTCTTCAAGAAGGGACTCTCGATTTACCCTTTCCCCGGGGATGAAGTAAAGATAGCTCTTCTTCAGTTCCTCTCTCTTTATGGTTTTCCTAAGAAAGCTCCTAATCTCAAAGGCAAGTAACTTAAAACTTGGTAATTCCCATAGTATCCTCAATCGTTCCTTTTCACCCTCATCAAGGGTAATACCTTCACAAAAGGGCGGAAGATCAATAGAGGGGTACAATGCTATCTGAGCTGACAATTCCTCTGAAAAAGCACGAAAACTGGCTAAAAAGTCCCTAGCTTGCCCCTCTTCTGGAAAGAGGAGGAAAAGTTGTTTTTCAGTAAAAACAGAGGAGTACTTTTTGGCTAGTAAAAACCCCAAAAAGGCTGAGTTAACACCAGTAATCTTCATGGGAACTGTCTTATTTTAATTAGAAAAAGTTGATTGGCTATTTTTACTGCTTCAATTTAAATTCTCTCTTTTAAAATTCAAGTTTACTGGTAAATTTTAGGTCATGCTCATTGAGAGCATGACTACTGAGGAATTTAGCAAACTTGTCCAAAGGATTAAGACCGTAATTATCCCCATAGGATCAATCGAAGCTCATGGACCTCATCTTCCACTGGCTACCGATCTCTATACCATTTATGAAATTTGCAAGAGATTAATCCAAGAAATTCCCCTCTTCCTTGCGCCGCCAATTTATTATGGACTCTGTAGAAGCACTAGAAATCTACCTGGAACAATAAGTATT
This sequence comes from Caldimicrobium sp., assembly GCA_025060015.1. GTDB lineage: Bacteria > Desulfobacterota > Thermodesulfobacteria > Thermodesulfobacteriales > Thermodesulfobacteriaceae > Caldimicrobium. The sequence goes on from JANXDB010000063.1 coordinate 16,018, forward strand.
AGGGGAGAAACTCTCAAGGCTCTTTTGACGGATATCATTCATAGCCTTTATCAAAAGGGATTAAGAAATTTTATAATCTTATCTGGACATGCAGGTGGAACACACAATGCCTTTTTAATCGATGCGGCTGAGAGCACATTAGAAACCTTAGTGGAAGGGAGATTTTTAGTCGCCGATATTTACACTCTCTTGAAAAAAGATCTATTGGCCTTGGGCTTTGAAGAGGATGATTCCCATGCTGGTGAATGGGAGACCTCCCTTATGCTTTATCTTAGGAGTGAGTTGGTACAAAACTTGGATCAAGCCTTTGAAGATTATCCCAGGTTTCCTAAATATCAAATTGTTAGAGAAAAAGATAAATTTTGGGCTTCGGGAATCTGGGGAAATCCCAAAAAGGCAACATCAGAAAAGGGAAAACTATTGGTAGACCATTTGTTGTTAAATCTAAAGAGACATATTGAAGAATTTTTAAATTATTAACTAAAGTTGAGATTTATAAATGTTTTAAGAAATCGACCTTGACAAACTCTTGTCTCCATATATATAAATATCTTAAGATATTGTATGAAATATCTTGTTAATCTTTCAAAGATCTTTCAATTGGCTAAAAGGGTATCCTATCTAGGCTTTGATCTTGGGACATATTCTATTAAAGTAGCTGAAGTGGCTAGTCATCAAAATGAGATCTTACTAAAGGGTTTTGCTCAATCGAAAACCCTTGAAAATACCATTGTGTATCAAATTATAAACGATGAACAGCTTCTTAAAGCCAACATAAAAAATTTGATATCAAATTTTCAACCTGGCACTAAAGTCATCTATTTTGCTATTCCTTACGAAATTACTATTTATGGAAAATTTTCAATAAACAATCCAGAATCTTTAAAAGTGATTGAAAAACAAATAAATGATGAAATACCATATAAGATAGAAGATGTTTATTTTAGTTATTTTATAATGCCAGAGAATGGATCATTTACTGTATATTATTTAGTATCAAAAAAAGATAATATAGATAAAGTAAAAAGAATTTTTACAGATGTGGATTTAGAGTTAAAAAATATAGATGGAGATTTTATAAATCTGCATAATTTTTTAGAATATCTATATGGACCTGAAAACAAATTAATAATTGATTGGGGTAATGAAAAAGTTAAACTTTATTTTTCAAATAAAGATACACCAGTTTATACAAGAGAGTTGTTTAATCTTGGCTTTAAATATTTCAAAAATGAAATCATGAAAAATTTAAGGTTAACACCTGATATAATTGACAAACTTATACATTCTCCCCCTGAGGATCAAAGAAGAAGCCAGATTAAAGAAGCCTATATAGAGTATATCAAAAAGCTTATAGAGGAGATAAAATTTGGACTTGAAATATCCAGATCAAAATATAATCTCAATCCAGAGGTAGCCTACATTATAGGAGGAGGGGCAAGAATACCTAATATTCATAAAATTTTCTCAGAACTTCTAAAGCTTGATATAAAGGAAATAAAAATTGAAAATAAACTTAGGATTTCTGAACACATAGATCACAGATATTTGAGTATTATTAACACTCAAGGTATATTAGCTGTAGCAACAGCAGTAAAGGAGTTTATCTAAAGTATGATCATAAAATTTAACCTTTTGCCGAAAGAAAAGATTCAATCTGAGGATAAAGAAAGACCGCCAATCTTTCTAAAATTATATACCTCATTTTTATTTTTTACACTAATTACCCTTGCCATAATTTTTTACAATACACATAGCAAAATTGTAAATCTTACGGAAGATAAAAAGAAAAAAGAAGAACTGCTAAGTAAATACAAAAAAATAGCCTTCAAAGTTAAAGAGATGGAAAAAGAAAACGAAGAGGTTAAAAAGAGAATCGAGATAATAATTTCGCTAAAGGAGGGGCAAGGTAAAAATCTCAAAAATCTAGCGAGTATTTTTAGTAATGCCCAGGTCTCCAAATTGCTGTTTAGCGGGCTAAGATTAGACAGTGCCAAAGCAAATGTAAAAGGCTTAGGCTTAGATATGGATTTTCTAGCCTTGTACATGCAACACCTGGAAAATAATAAAGAGGTTATAAAAAGTGTTACCCTAAAGACAGCTCAACAGAAGACCATAGGTGATTTAAAATTGATTGAATTTGAATTGGAGGTTAATTTTTAAATGACCCTTCAAAATTTGAAAGATAAAATAAAAGATTGGGAAATAACGAGTTCTCGTCGAGAGAAGATATTATTGTTTATCGTGACTGTTATTATACCGGCATTTCTCTTTTACAGATTCTACTATGCACCATCCCAGGAGAAGATAAAGGGTTTACAGGAGGAGATAAAAAAATTAGAACTAGAAATAGCCAAGATGGAAATCTTTGCTAAAAAGGAAAAGGAATTGGAAGAACAACTAAAACAGCGCAAATTTTTTCTTGAAGAAATCAAGCAAATTCTTCCGACAGAACAGGAGGTTCCTAAACTTTTAAAGGATGTCTCAATGTTAGCCAAAAAAAATGGTTTGGAGATATTGAATTTTACGCCAAGAGGGGAAGAAAAGAGGGATTATTACAATATCATCCCCTTTGATGTCCAAATTAAAGGAACCTTTGTTGACACTTTAAAGTTTTTCAACGAGGTAGAGAGATTAGCTAGGCTTGTAAAACTAAACAGCTTAGAAATTACTCCTCTGGAAAAAGAGGAAAAATTGACGGCTAAAATCAACTTTATAACTTACAAATACACTGGAGAACCAATAGAAAAAAAGGATAAAAAATGAAAAAACTTTATCTTATATTCAGTTTAGTCATAGCAATAAGTGGTTGCGAAAAGACTAAAGAGGTCAAGGTAGAAACAGTCAGACCACCATCTGCTGTCGTTAAGGACATAGAACTTGAGAGATGGAAAGCCAGCATACAGAAGGAAGTTTATTCAATAGACATTAATAAAACACCTAATCTCTTTTTTACACCCAAAACCTATAAACTTTTAGCGCAAAAAGAAGAAACCATACCAGTTGAGTTGGTTGGAATTATTGATAAAAAAGGCAAAAGGATGGCTTTGCTGCAGGATCCAGCAAGAAAAGGTTACATAGTAAAACCAGGGGACAAGTTGGGTAAATCACTGATAAAAGAAATCGGTCCTGACTATTTGATTATCGAGGACACCATAGAAAACAACCGTGGCTTTAAAACAAAAAAAACTACAAAAATAATCTTAAAAAAAGAGAGGTTATAAAATGATAAAAAGAAAAATAATTTATATATTATCTATAATTTTTTTGTTAAATTTTTCCCATGTTGTTTTCGCACAGCAAAATACACTAAAAACCGCATATTACATTAAACAACCAAGTGAAAGGTTAATTTTTGAGTTTACAACCAAACCTAAATATGAGCTTTCAAAAGAAAACAAAAAACTTATCGTAAAGTTTCCAGAGGTTAACATCACAAATACTGATTGGTTAAAAACCCTTCCTAAGGATGTTTTTAAAGAGTTTAATGTTTTATACGAAAAAAATACACTCATTATTGAGTTTATTTCTCATAAAGACTTCAATTTTCAAGCATCAACTTATGAAAATAAATTATTAATTGATCTCATATGGGAAAAAGATGTGAAACCAGTAATGGCAATTATTAATGGAGATAAAGTTAACACTTCACAAGTTGATACTTTAGATCTACCAAGATATGAATATCCTTTAACACCATCAATTTCAAATCTTCAATTACCTTTTACTAAAAAATACACAGGCACACCGATTTCTGTTGATTTTCAGGAAGCAGACCTACACGCTGTATTTCGTATCTTTGCAGAGATTGGCAATCTTAACATCATCGTTAGTGACAAGGTAAAGGGAAATATCACTTTGAAAGTAAAACAGGTTCCATGGGATCAGATCTTGGACATTATATTAGCAAACCATGGGCTTGGTATGATGTCCATAGGAAGTGTTATAAGAATTGCTCCATTGGAGGAAATAAAAGCTGAAAATGACAAGTATAAAGATTATCTATCTTCTTTAAAGGATATTCAAGAAAAGGGGCCTCTCATCATAAAAACCTTTCGACTTAAATATGTCAAAGGAGACACCATTGTCTCTAAAATCAAGGAGATAATTACTGGGGAAGGAAAGATTACCTTTGAACCACATTCAAATGTATTAATAGTTAAAGATACTGAAAAAAATCTCTCTGAACTTGAAAAGATAATAAAAGAAATTGATAAACCAACAAAACAGGTCCTCATCGAAGCACGTATCGTTGAAATTCAGGACACTTACGCTCATAGACTTGGGATCAGATGGGGAGGTACTGCTTACAAAGGCACGGAACATACCATATTAGGTGTTGGCAAAGGACCAAGAGTATCTCCTGGCTCGCCATCTTACACTTATCCCGGAGGTTATGGTCCAGGGACATCAAATGTGACGGTCAACTTTCCCACTGGGGCACTTGTTGATCTTGGAGTAGCTGGATCTTCCAATCTCGGCTTTGTCTTCGGGCACATAGGCCGCAGTGTGCTTCTACTTGATGCAGAACTCTCTGCTCTGGAAACTCAAGGAGTAGCAAGAGTATTTGCTAGACCAAAAATCTTAACTTTAGATAATCAAGATGCTGAGATAAAACAGGGGTATAAAATTCCCTATTTACAACTTACTCAATTTGGTGTAGCTACTACTCAATTCATCGATGCAGTCATGAGGCTTAAAGTTACTCCCCACGTAACCCCAGATAATCGCCTACACTTGGATGTTGAGATTGAAAAGAGCACCCCCGATTGGGGAAGGGTTGTTCAAAACGTACCTGCCTTGATGACTAGATATGCCAAGACAAAAGTCCTCATAAACAGCGGTGACACACTTGTTATCGGAGGCATTAAAACAGAGGATCTGGGAGAAAACCTTGATCAAGTCCCAGGCCTATCAAGAATTCCTGCCCTTGGAAAGGCCTTCAAAAAGCGTGAGAAAGTCTCTGAAAAAACAGAACTAATGGTTTTTATTACCCCTAGAATAGTATCAGTAGAGATTCCAGGGGTGGATTATTAATCTCTTCACAAACTCTTTACTTAAATATCTTGAGTGATATAATTAAATAAATGAATTATAATTTTTAATATTAACATGGCCTTTGAATACCTCTTTTATTTTCTCACTTCCTATATCTTAGGGTCCATACCCTTTGCACTCATCGTGTCACTCCCTCAAGGTGTTGATCCCAGAAAAGAGGGAAGCAAAAATCCTGGGGCAACCAATGTAACAAGGCTCCTTGGAAAAAAGTGGGGTTTCATCACCTTTCTCGGTGACTCAGGTAAAGGCGTTATCGCTCTCTTATTGGTAAAAATCATTTCGTCTCAGAGTTTTACAGAGAATCCTAAGCTCTATGCAGGGGTAGCCTTTTTTGCGGTCACAGGACATCTTTTTTCGATCTTTCTTAAATTTCATGGAGGCAAGGGCGTTGCGACCACCGTTGGAACCTTTTTAGTGCTGACTCCAAAAGCCCTAATTGGTACCATACTGGTTTTTTTCCCCATAGTATATTTCTCAGGCTTTGTCTCCCTTGGTTCAATCATAGCAGTGATTTCTTTAACCCTCTTTATTTTGATTTTTAAATACCCAATAGAGTATTTTTTCAGTTCTTTGATTTTAGCTATACTCATTATTTTTAAGCATAAAGAGAATATAAAAAGACTATTAAAAGGTGAAGAAAAAACTTGGAGAAAGGTCACATCGTAGACCGTAAAGAAGCAAAAGAGATTGGCATTTTCTATCATGATTACATATTTAAGGTAAATCAAGATGACTTCTTTTTGTATCTTGAATCACCTCAAATAACCTCTGCCAATAAAGATCAGTTTCTAAGAGACTGGGCTGAAATCAAGGAATTCTTGCAATCTCAAGGCATAAAGTTTCTCCTGAATATCCCAGAGGAATCTGAGGGCCTGATCATTTTAGCCAAAGGCTACCCTCCAAAAGAGGGTATTCCTGAGAGGATCGAGTTCTTGCATAAATTTACTCGTATTATTGAGGGTGTGTCAACGGAAGATAATCAAATAGAGGACTTGCGAGAGAGATTTCAAAAAATCATATGTGCAGATAAAGAAGAGGCTATAGCTAAATGGTTTCCATCTATTCCACCAAATCCTGGGGTTAACATCTGGGGTGATCCTATTGAACCACCGCCTCAAAAAGAAAAAAAATCTCTTGAACTAGGGATTAATGTATACCTGGATGAAAAGGAAAACCTTATAAGGGCGAAAAAGGCAGGAGTAGTGGTTTATCAAAAAGAAAAACTTGATGTGTTCCCAGAATATACCATAAAAGGAGATGTTGACTTTTCCATAGGCAATATTTACTTTGTTGGAGACAAGTTGGTCATAGATGGTGATATCAAATTTGGCTTCAAGGTCACCTGCAAGGGCAATCTCGAGCTTAAGGGTTGCACAGAAAATAAAGTTGATATCCATGTTGAAGGTGATTTTAATTCTGAGGGGGTCATCAGGGGAGAGGAGACTTCTGTAAAAGTTAAAGGGCAAGCTCAAATAAGAGGCGTAGAATTTGCAAAATTACATGTTGAAGGTAATCTAACTATCAAAGATTACCTTGTTTTTACTGATACGGTTGTCTTTGGAGACATAAATGCCATCGATGGGAAGGGTATAATATATGGAGGTTCTATCAAAGCCTCTGGGAATATCACAGCCAAAATCATCGGGCATATATCCCAGACAAAAACAGTGATTTCAGCAGGTTATAAGCCTGAAATAATTGAGGGATATTTAAGATTGATTGAACAAGAACTACTGTATAAAGATACCTTAAAAAAGGTTATTTGTGGTATAGATATAGCACAACAAATGAAAAAAGAGGGCAGATTTCCAAGGGAAAAAATGGCAATTTTTGAAAAACTACAACAAGAAAAGCTCAAACTCGAGAAGAACCTTCAGGTAATTGGGGAGAAGTTAAAACCTATCAAGGATAGTTTAAAACATCTTAGAAGTGCAACAGTGAAAGTTATAAATAAAGTTTATCCTAATGTAACCATAGGAATTGCTGAATTGACTTATACTACAGATAGCGAAATATCGGGACCGGTTACTTTTTACTTAGAAGATAATAAAATCAATCAAAAAAAGGCCTAACATGAAGCCCTGGGAAGAGATCGCAGAGATACTTAGTGGTGAGGTTAAAAGAGAGATATCCGAAGCTTACTTCTCAGAAAAAAAGGCCCTGGAGGATGCTTGGCTAGAATACAAAGAATTTGTCAAGTCTCTTTGTAAAAAAGAAGAGGCAGTGATTTTGCAGGCTTCCAGAATCCTAATTATGCTTGAAAACGAGGGCCTAATTGAGGAATTTGAGAGGATAACTGGGTTCCCTTTAAAAAAAAACTACCTAAAAGAGATAGTTGAATCTCCAACCCTTAGAAGAAAACTCTTTGAAAAGCTTGGCAAAAAATCTTTTGGTCTAACCTCTAAAAGCAGATTCATAAAACTCTTTTTCGATATTTACGAAGACCTGGTCAAAGCCACCAAATCATACAGGATGACCCTAAAAAAGGCAAAGCGCCTTTACGATGATCTAAAAAGAGATACAGAGCATTTTTACAAAAGATATGACCTAGGTAGTATTTTAGATTTTTTCAGAAAGTTTGAAGATTCATCCTATGCAATGGGAGCCATAGAAGATAGGGAGAGACTTCATGAAGAGCTAGCCCTTTCTATGAAAATAGAAACCTTTCCTAAACCCACGGACTTTGTTGAAGACTATGAAGAACCTCCAGGACTAGAGAAAATCTATTCTTCCTTAAGAAAGTTAGCCCAAAGGGCCTATGAAACACATCAAGATTTAGCTAAGGAAATTCTGAAACTTGCTTTTAAAAAGGATTAAAAAGACAATTGAAGAGCACCAACTGTTTCAGAGGGGAGATCAGGTTTTAGTTGGTGTATCTGCTGGATTAGATTCCATAACTCTCTTAGAAACCCTCTATCTACTTAGAAAAGACTGGGATCTTAAAATATTTGTCTCCCATTATGATCACAAAATTAGAAAAGATTCTTATAAGGATGCTCTATTCGTCTATCAACTCTGCAAAGAAAGAGGCCTGCCTTTTTTCTGCACCGCAGCCCCTGTCTCAAAGTATGCCAAAAGAGAGGGATTAAGTCTCGAGATGGCAGGGAGAGAATTAAGATATTCCCTTTGGTATAGTCTTGCTAAAAAACAAGATTTCCAAAAGATTGCTCTCGCTCATCATTTGGACGATCTCATAGAGGAGGTTTTCCTAAAACTCATAAGAGGAACTGGCAAAAGGGGGTTAGCTGGCATACCCATAAAACGAGAGGATCTAATTGTAAGACCTTTTCTTATGGTCAGCAGGGATGATATTCGAGCCTTCGCAAAGGAGAGGGGTCTCTCCTGGAGAGAGGATCCCACGAATTTTGATTTACGCATACCCAGAAATAAGATAAGACATCATCTTATCCCCTACTTGAAAAAAAATTTCAATCCCCGTATAAGAGAGACCCTTAAGAGAAATATCTTGCTTCTAAGTGAAGAGGAGGAATTTATTGAGTCACAAGCTTTAGAGAGTTATCAGAGCCTTAAATCCTACTGGGAAGAGGACTTAGTTTTGCGGGTTCAAGAATTAAAAAAACTCTCTCCTGTGTTAAGAAGAAGAGTCTATTTTCTAGCCTTCAAAGACTCTGGTATCCCACTTTTTAGAATAACCTCCAAACATCTTTTTGCTATAGATAGTCTTGTAACCAAACAGAATAAAGGTCCTGTTTATCTACCAGGTAAATTCTTAGCTTACAGAGGTCCTGGTTATCTCAGATTAACAAGAAAACTTTTTACTATACCCTACTTTGAGTTAGAAATCCCAAAGGAGGGCACCTACTCGTTACCTCAGGGAAACATAGAGGTCTCTATAATTCCCAATGAAAATAGGCCAGCCCAGAGTTCAACCAATTTTCAATTATCCTGCAAGGAAAATATTTTCCCCTTTTTAATAAGAAAGAGAAAGCCCGGAGATAGAGTTTACTTTCCCGGTTTAGGGCACAAAAAACTCAAAAAATATCTTCAAGAAAAAAAGATTCCACTCTACTTACGGGATAGACTATTGGTTATTGAAAAAGATAACCAGATAATTGGTGTGTGGAATGTTTACATTCATCCAAATTATCTCATAAGGGAAGACACTAAAAAGGTCCTGTTGTTGCAAATCTTCTCACAAGATTGATTTTATAAGAAGTTGTAATAAATTTTCAAATAGAAAATCTGCTTTTTATCTCAGGTTCTTAAAAAGGGGGCCTTAAGGAAATGAAAGGTATGTTTAAAGGTTTATTTATATGGATCCTTTTAGGTGCATTTGTGCTTTTTGCTTATAATTTTCTATTCACCGAATCTGTCTTTCACACATCTGTAAATCTTAGCTATACAGAATTTTTAGAGAAGGTTGAGAAAGGGGAGGTCAAGGAGATATTCCTTGAAGGAAAAAAGGTCACCGGCAAACTCTTAGACGGTAAAGATTTTATCACCTACATCATTCCTGAAGACAAAGATCTCTTTAACCTCCTAAAAAAGCAAGGTATAAAAATTCACGTCAGGCCTGAGGCCCAAAGCAACTGGATAACCACCTTTTTAATATCCTGGTTACCCTTTATTGTCCTAATACTTCTGTGGGTTCTTTTCATCAGACAGATGCAGCCCGGTAATAAACCCTTCTCTTTCGCCAGATCCAGGGCTAAGTTGATAAAAGAGGGAGAGAGCAAGGTCACCTTTAAAGACGTAGCTGGAGTGGAGGAGGCCAAGGAAGAGCTGCAGGAGGTAGTAGAATTTCTAAAAAACCCCCAGAAATTCACCAAACTTGGCGCCCGCATTCCAAAAGGGATACTTTTGGTAGGTCCACCTGGCACAGGAAAAACACTCTTAGCAAAGGCCATTGCAGGCGAGGCTGGAGTTCCCTTTTTTAGCATAAGTGGATCCGATTTTGTGGAGATGTTTGTCGGTGTAGGTGCTGCCAGAGTTAGAGACCTTTTCACTCAGGCCAAACAGCAGGCACCCTGCATCATCTTTATAGATGAAATCGATGCTGTGGGAAGGATGAGAGGAGCTGGCTTAGGAGGAGGTCATGACGAAAGAGAACAGACCTTAAATCAACTTCTTGTGGAGATGGATGGCTTTGACACCGCAGAGGGTATTGTAGTCATAGCAGCTACCAACAGACCAGACATCTTGGACATAGCCCTCCTTCGTCCAGGAAGATTTGACAGACAGGTGGTGGTGCCAGCACCTGATCTCCACGGAAGGCTCGCTATTCTTAACCTCTATGCCAAAAAATACAAAATTGCACCTAACCTAGACCTCATGGCTATTGCCAAAAGCACGCCTGGTTTTACGGGAGCTAATTTAGAAAATCTTATGAATGAGGCTGCCCTTAACGCAGCACGAAAGGGAAAAGAATTTGTGGAAATGGATGATATTGAAGAGGCAAAGGATAAAATCCTCATGGGAAAGGAGAGAAAGGGTCTTGCCTTGAGTGAGGAAGAAAGACGGATAATTGCCTATCACGAGGCTGGTCATGCTTTAGTTGCCCATTATCTCCCTGATCCAGATCCAGTTCACAAGATAAGTATCATCCCTCGTGGTCAAGCACTTGGTGTCACTCAGCAATTGCCACTTGACGATAGACACATCTACACCGAAGAATATCTCTTGAAAAAGATAACTGTTCTTCTTGGTGGCAGAGTTAGTGAAGAAACTGTCTTTGAGAGATTAAGCACCGGCGCAAGAGATGATCTTAAGAAGGCAACACAAATTGCCAAGAGGATGATATGTGAATTCGGTATGAGTAAATACCTTGGGCCCCTCACCTATGGCAAATCAGATGAGCCGATTTTCTTGGGAAAGGAGATGTTCCAGATCAAAGATTACTCTGAAGAAACGGCTAAGCTAATCGATAAGGAGGCAAAGGAGATAATACAAGGTTGTTATGAGAGAGCCAAAAACATTATTACTCAATACATTGATAAACTTCACCTGGTTGCCAAAACCCTTCTTGAAGAGGAAACTATTGATGCCGATAAATTTAAACTTCTTCTGCAGGAAAATTAGTTAACCCTGTGATGATCACTCCAGTTAAGATTGGCAGTCGCCTATTTAAGTGGGAGGATTCGCCATATTTAATGGGGATTATAAATGTAACCCCAGATTCCTTCTCTGATGGAGGAGAGACACTATCGGTGGAATTAGCGTTAAAGAAAGCTAAAGAACTTCTTCAAGACGGAGCAGACATCCTCGATGTGGGAGGTGAGTCAACAAGGCCTTATTCTCAGCCTATATCCGAAGAGGAGGAGATAAAGAGGGTTATACCTGTTATAAAAGCCCTCAGAGAAAGCTTCCCCGAGGCTCTTATCTCCGTAGATACCTATAAGGCAAAAGTAGCAGAGTTGGCACTTATGAATGGAGCTAACATGGTAAACGATATATCTGGTGCTCAATTTGACTCAAGGCTCGTTGATGTTGTAAGAGACTTTAACTGCCCCTATGTGCTCATGCACATCAAGGGCACTCCTCAAACTATGCAGATAAACCCCTATTATCAAAATGTCATCGAGGAAATCAAATCATACTTCGAAAGGAAGATAGAGGAATTAACATCAAGGGGGGTCCCCTCAGAAAATATCATCATAGATCCTGGAATAGGATTTGGTAAAAACTTTCAGCACAATATTACCATTCTTAAAAACTTGGAGAGATTCAAAGATCTCAAAAGACCTATACTTATAGGCCCATCAAGAAAGGCCTTTATTGGAGAGGTAGTGGGTAAACCACCTAAGGAACGAGATGCAGGCACGGTAGGGGTTGTTCTCTACGCTTGTCTAAAGGGCGTAAACTTTCTTAGGGTGCACAACATATCCTTGATTAAAGACGCCTTAAAGACTTTCAAATTCCTCTTGGGAAACCAGAACCTTGAATCTTGATTACCGGCACATAGTTGAGTTTTTTAAAGCTTTCAGGTTTAATGACTTTCTCGATATCCTTGTGGTGAGTTTTATAATTTACCGAATTCTGCTTTTGATACAGGGAACCAGAGCCTTCCAGATGGTTGCTGGCTTAAGTATTTTAGTCTTCCTGTATTTTTTTTCGGAGATCTTTCAGCTTTTAGCTTTAAACTGGCTTTTGCATACCTTTTTGTCGTCTATTTTGATTCTCATAATTATCCTATTCCAAGAGGATATCAGGCGAGCCCTTGCTCATATTGGGACGGTCCCCTTTTCAAAGTTACAGGCAGAGTATTCCTATGGAATAGAAGAGGTTGTAAAATCAGTAAACATAATGGTGGAAAAGAAGATTGGTGGGCTCATCGTCTTTGAGAGGGAGATAAGTTTAAAGGATTATTTGGAGGGTTCTGTGCCTTTAGATTCAAAGATATCGGAAGAGCTTTTGATAAGTATCTTTAATCCCAAATCTCCTCTTCACGATGGGGCGGTGATCATAAGCGGTGGAAAGATTTTGGCAGCTGGAGTGGTTCTTCCCCTCTCCACCAATCCGGATATTGCTAAAGACTTAGGAACAAGACATCGTGCAGGACTTGGAATTACCGAGGTCACCGATGCGGTTGCTGTAATAGTCTCGGAGGAGAGAGGGCAGATCTCCCTTGCGGTTGGTGGAAAGATTACCCGTGATATCACGCCAGCAACCCTAAGAAAGATTCTCTCGCAGCTTTTGGGTTTCGAAACCAAATCTCCCTGGTGGAAAAGGCTAAAAAAGGAAGGTGGCTTTGAGAAGAGAACATAAACTAAAAATCATAGCTTTCGTAATATCTGCTACCCTTTGGTACTTGGTTGTGTGGGGTAAACCCATTGAAAAGGTAATGGAAATGCCCGTTAAATTCAAAAATACCTATGAAAAAGAGTATTTTGTGGAGGCCAATCCCTCCTCTATTGCCATAAAAATCACCGCAACAAGAAGTCAATTGAGAAACATCGAAAAGGATAAATTTGAAATAGAAATTGATTTAGAAAAGTATCCTCCGGGTATTCATCAGGTTAGAATTCCTGTGGAAAAGATCAATCTACCTCCCACTATTAAAGTTAAGGAAATATCACCTGTTTTTCTTACAGTTTTTATAAAGAAGATCTCCCAAAAACAGATTCCTGTAAGAGTTAGTTTCTCAGAAGGTCATGATAAAGATAATAAGACTCTAAAGGTCATTCTCAAACCTTCAGTTGTCTACATAAGGGGTTTCTGGGAGGAAATTAAGGACATAGAAGAGATCTATACCGAAGACATAGATCCTGCCTATCTAAAGAAAAACAAGGTCATCGAAGCGAAATTTAAAGTTCCTGCCAAGGTCCTTGAAGTTCAACCAAAGAGCGTTAAAATAGTCTATCTCAATAAATAATCAACTTTTTGGGTGCCTTCATGAAAAAACTCTTCGGAACTGATGGTATAAGGGGAGAAGCTAATGTTTTCCCCATGACTCCTGAGATAGCTCTTCAAGTGGGAAGAGCTATAGGATATCTCTTTAGAAGCAACTCACATCATGTAAACAAGATTATCATCGGAAAGGATACTAGACTTTCTGGCTATCTCTTTGAGATGGCTCTAACGGCTGGTTTATGTTCCATGGGTTCTTCAGTCTATCTCATCGGTCCCCTTCCCACACCTGGGATCGCCTTTCTCACCAAAGACATGAGAGCAGATGCTGGGGTTGTCATATCAGCCTCCCATAACCCCTTTTTTGATAACGGAATAAAGATTTTTGATTCTCGTGGATTTAAACTTTCAGATGATCTTGAGGAGAGAATAGAATCACTTATCTTTGAAGACTCCTTTAAGGATATTCGGGTTTTCAAAAAAGACATAGGCAGAACTTACAGAATAAAAGATGCTCTTGGAAGATACGCTGTCCATCTGAAATCAGTTGTCCCCCCTCATATCAACTTTGAGGGACTCAAAGTCGGAATTGACTGTGCAAATGGTGCCTGTTACCAAATAGGACCTATGATTTTTGAAGAGTTAGGTGCAAAGGTGAGCTCCTATGGATGTCACCCAGATGGAACCAACATTAACGACTGCTGCGGAGCACTCTATCCAGATAAAATTAGGGAAATCCTTCTGACCCAGGGCTTAGACATTGCCATAGCTTTGGATGGTGATGGGGATAGAATTGTGGTTATTGATGATAAAGGTGTTATCTGGGATGGCGATGATTTGTTAGCCCTATTCAGTCTGTATTTGAAAAAAAGAGGGCTACTAAAATCCTCAATAGTAGTCGGAACAGTGATGACAAACAGTGGTCTAGAGTTTTTCCTGAATAGTCTTGGGCTAAAGCTCCAAAGAACACCTGTGGGAGACAGATATGTGGTTCAAAGGATGCTAGAAGAGGACTCTTCTTTGGGTGGAGAAACCTCGGGGCACATAATATTTTTAGATAAGAGCACAACTGGAGATGGTCTTCTCTGCGCGGTAAGACTTCTTTCCATTATAACTGAAGAGGAAAGGAAATTATCTGATTTTTATCCCCTCTTTGAAAAACTTCCTCAGGTCTTGATTAATATAAAGGTGAAGGAAAAGGCACCTATTCAGGCAATTCCTGGTTTACAGGATAGAATTAAGCAAATAGAGGAAAAATTGGGCTCAAGAGGTAGAGTATTGATCAGACCATCGGGGACAGAGCCAAAGTACCGGGTGATGGTTGAAGCAGAAGATCAGTCATTAGCCCAGAGTTTGGCAGAAGATTTAGCTGATCTCATAAGAAAAGCTCTAACATGAAAGCCCTTCTCAAACATCTCCCTCTGATACTATGGATTATAGCACTCCTCAGTTTAATATTCACCATTTCAACAGGTTCTCAATTCATGCAATCTCGGGGAAGTATTCTTTGTCTCTCCTGCATGGGCTTAGAAGAAGATGAAAATCTTTAAATTAAGAAAGATCGTTCAGACAGCTTCCACATTGCTTCACAACGGCTACTTTGGGTTCCTAACCACTGGTAATATTTACACTGGCCCATTAAAGAGCTACTGTGCACCTGGGCTAAACTGCTATTCTTGTCCAGCAGCTCTCTTTTCCTGCCCCTTAGGTGGTATACAGCAACTAATGATATCCCTAAGGGTCTTCCCTTTTGAACAGATACTAAAAATCACCTTCTATCTCTTGGGCACTTTGCTGATTTTTGGTCTCCTTTTAGGAAGATTCATCTGTGGGTGGCTTTGTCCCTTTGGCCTTTTGCAGGATCTGCTCTACAAAATCCCCTTCCCTAAAAGATCGCTCGACCTACCATATCGTCTTCAACGCTACCTAAAACACCTTTTTTTATTTCTCTTTACCCTTCTCTTTCCTGCACTCTTTCTTACTGAGATTGGCTATGGCATCCTATGGTTCTGTAAGTATCTCTGTCCTGTTGGTACCATAGAGGCAGGTTTTTTCAATTTCCCTTTGAGACCAGAGTTAACTCAACTGATTGGTTCAGTCTTTTTGATAAAAAGTATCATTTTAATAGCAATAGTTGTTCTCTGCCTGATTGATATCAGATTTTTTTGTAAAAATCTCTGTCCCCTCGGGCTGATCTATGGTTTTTTTAACAGGATAAGCTTATTTCAGCTAAGATGGGTGGAAAAATCCTGTAATGCCTGCACTCTTTGTGAGAAGGTCTGTCCCATGTCACTCAAAATCCCAAAGGAACTCAATTCTGTTGAATGTATACGATGTCTTAACTGTTTGGAGATGTGTCCAACCAAGGCCATCCATCTTGAGAAAACCTTCCAATACCTACCTCAAAGATATCAAATAAATCTATCCGTGGAGGTGATAAGAGGTGAGAGGAGAAGAAAGATCTAAAGATGAACTCAGACCATTAAGGATAAAAGTGGATTTTCTACCTAATCCCCTGAGCTCTGTCCTTATAGAACTCGGCAAAACCATGGTGCTCTGCACTGTAAGCCTAGAGGAGAAGGTTCCTTCTTTTCTTAAGGGTTCTGGAACGGGATGGATAACGGCAGAGTATGCCTTTTTGCCAGCTGCAACCTTGGAGAGGTCTACAAGAGAGGTCCTAACGAGAAAGGGGCGCTCCCTTGAGATTCAAAGACTTATCGGTAGGGTCTTGAGAGCTGTAACAGATCTTCCGAAACTTGGAGAGAGGACCCTATGGGTTGATTGTGATGTGTTGAATGCCGACGGTGGAACACGAACTGCCTCTGTGACAGGATCTGTGATTGCCCTCAAATTGGCCTTTATAAAACTTATCAATAGAGGTATCATAGCGGAAGATCCCCTAATGGAATATGCGGCAGGGGTTAGTGTAGGGAAGATTGGTGGGGATTTTTATTTAGACCTTGATTACGAAGAGGATCAGTTGGCAGAGGTCGATGCCAACTTCTTTCTCACTGAGAGTGGAAAAATAGTTGAAATTCAAGCTGGAGCTGAAAAAGGTCTCTTTACCTGGGAAGATCTAAGCACTATGAAAGATCTTGCCTGGAAGGGCATTTCAAGCCTTATCAACAAACAAAGGGAGGTTCTCGGTGAGTAAGGGTTCTCTCCTTATAGGAACAACTAACAGGGGAAAAATCAGAGAAATAGCAGAGGCTCTTAAAGATCTAGACCTTGATATCAAAGGGCTAAATGACTTTCCAAATATTCCACCTCCTGAGGAGACAGGCTCGACCTTTCTTGAAAACGCCTTTATCAAGGCAAAGTATTACGCAGAGTATACTGGTCTTCTCACCCTTGCTGATGACTCCGGGCTTGAGGTTGAGGCTTTACAGGGAAGACCAGGAATTCGCTCCTCCCGATTTGCTGGACCTAACGCAACAGATGAAGAAAACATAAATCTCCTTTTAAAACTTCTTACTGATGTTCCAGAGGAAAACCTGAAAGCTCGCTTCGTATGCCTCATGGTCTGTTATCATCCAACCGGGCGTTTTATTGGCGCTGAGGGCCTTTGGGATGGTAAAATTGCTCGCAAGCCAAGAGGCAGCTTTGGTTTTGGTTATGATCCCGTTTTTTTGGTTGGAGAATTTAATTATCAAAAGACCGCCGCTGAGTTACCCCTTGAAATCAAAAATCAATTAAGTCATCGAGCAAAGGCTTTGAAAAAACTTAAAGATATGCTTCCTTGGTTTCTAAACACTTTAGACGATCTATGATCTTCCATCAGCCAGCACTCTTTGAAAAATTTGGAATACCAGGATATTTTGGCGAAAAAATCCCCAAGAACTATGTCGAAAAACTCAAAGATCTCCTTTACTTTCCAAGGCAAAGCCATTCTAATAGAGTTATTATAGTTGAAAACCTTTGTGAATACCAAAGTGGGGATGGAGATGGTGTTATCTCAGTTGAAGGCCGAACTTCTGTTGGTATTCAAACTGCAGACTGTGTGCCCATTCTCATTGCTGATAAAGGAGGAAATCTCTTTTCTGCTGTGCACGCAGGATGGAGAGGCACTCTAAAAGGCATTCTCTTCAATGCATTACAGGAGATCCTTGCCCTTGGCTTCTGCCCAGAGGAAATCCTTATATGTATCGGTCCACACATTCAGGTATCCTGTTATGAGGTAAAAGAGGACACTTTAGTCCACCTAATGGATCCTCTTCGAGGAGAACCCTATGTTAAGAATTTGGGCTCCTCTCTGCATTTAAATCTATCTGCTCTGAATCTCCATCAAGCAGAACTTTGCGGTATACCAAAAGAAAATATCTGGGTATCCCCAGAGTGCACCCATTGCAAGCCAGAGAGATATCATAGCTACCGCCGCGAGAAAAATTATCTCTACACCCAGATCTCATTAATTGGCCCTTGTGAGATAGAAGATATAACCAAGAGGCTACAAAATCTTTGATAGTTTCAAACAATGCCCTGGTGGAAGCCAATATACGATTTCTTGTATCTGTCCTCCTCAGTTTTTTGGTTTACAAGTGAGTATTTCAAAAGATCGTCATCCATTAGAAAAAACTGGCTTAGAGAGAGGTTAGGCCTAGTAAAGGAGCCTCAGTTTGAAAAGGAAGGTTCTCCCATTTGGCTTCATGGAGTCTCGGTGGGAGAAGTCCTCGCTCTTAATCCTATAATAAGAGAATTAGTAAAGAATTATAACCTCATTCTAACCACTGTCACTGATACAGGAAAGACAGTAGCAGAGAGGAATTATGGCCATCTAGGAGTTAAAGTCTACTATTTACCTTTTGACCTTGATTATGCCATAAGGAGATTTCTCCGAAAAACAAAGCCTAAGGCTCTTCTAATCGCAGAAACAGAGCTTTGGCCCAATCTTATTTTAGTCACATCAAGGTACATCCCTGTTGCTCTGATAAATGGAAGACTAAGTGATAGATCCTATAGAAGATATCACCGGTTTAGATTTATTTTCAGGGAGATTCTGCAGAGATTTACCTTTATTGCTCTCCAAGAAGAACTTTATCAGGATCGTTTCCTCTCTTTGGGTATCAAGAGAGATAAGATCTTTATCACGGGAAACCTTAAGTTTGACTTAATCATAGAGGAAAAATCCTTTCCAAAGCTTGAATTCTTAAAGAGGCCAATTATTATCGCCGGAAGCACACATCCTCCCGAGGAGGAACTGATACTTAAGGCCTTTCTTGATGTAGTAAAGGAGGGAACTCTTATACTCGTCCCCAGACATCCTCAGAGGTTTGATGAGGTTGAGTATTTAATAAAGAGGGAGAAACCGGAGGACACCGCCTTTTTCCGCTACAGCCTACTTAGAGAAATGGAAGGGTGTATCCCCCATCATCAAAGGGCTATATTACTCTTCGATGAAATGGGTCTTTTGAAAGCTCTCTACAGCATCTCTGATATAGCTATAATCGGTGGCAGTTTTATACCTCATGGAGGTCAAAACCCTTTAGAAGCTATCTATTGGGAAAAACCTGTAATCACAGGACCTCACATGGAAAATTTCCCCTTTGTGGAAGAGTTTCAGAGGGTCTGTGGTCTTTTGAAGGTTAGCAAAGAAGAACTGCCGAGGGCGATAAAGTCTTTGCTTGATGACAGAGCCTTTGCTAAGGAGGTGGCAACTAAGGGTTATAACCTGTGGATAAAAAAAAGGGGGGCAACGGAGAAAACCTTAGAACTGATAAGAAATCTCTTGAACTCTTAGGTTATCCCTTTCCCCTTTTCGGTTTAGGGGGCAGATATTCCGGTCTGGGATTAAGTATAGCGGAGAAGAGGTTTCTCTTTATCATTGGATCAAGGGAGAATATTTTCTCCTTCAAAAATTCGTTCCAAAAGGCTCTCTTTGTCTGCTGAGAAAATGGGCAGGGATTTGCCAAAACCCTCCAGCCCTGTATTTTTACAAAACGAGAGATCATATCCTTAGGCACAAAATAGAGGGGTCTTATGATGTAAAGAGTATCCCTAAACATGGACTGCTTAGGTAAAATGGTTGAAATCTCTCCGCAGTAGAAGATATTCATGAAAAAAGTGGTTATCACATCGTCCTGCTGATGTCCAAGCACTATCTTTGGTATTCCTAACCTATCAGCCAGATTAAACAGATACTTTCTCCTATTCCAGGAACACACAAAACAGGGTGCTGCCTCACCTGTTTCATGAGCTTGTATGGCTAACTTTCCGGCATCGATTTTATCAAAAATAAATTTTACCTTTCTCTCAAGACAAAACTCTCTCAAATACTCGACTCCCTCCTTATAGTCCTTTTCATCCTTTAGGAAACCCATGTCTAAATGAAGGGCATGCAGGGTAATGTTTGTTTTATAGTAATGACGCCATTCTGCAAGAAAGTGTGTAAGAACAAGGCTATCTTCTCCACCTGAAAGGGCAATCAAGAGCCTATCTCCCTCCAAAAGGAGATCATACCCAAAGATTGCCTTTCCAATGAGCTTTCTAATTCTGTGATAGAGATTCATGGTGTTCTATAATAAATCCAAAAACAAAAGAGACAAGATTTTGTATGAGTCCATAGGATTTTAGACTGAGGGGAATTCTCGTTAAATTTGTAACAAATCCACTCCAAAGGCGATACATTCCCAAGACCAAAACTTACTCCAAAAGTCCCCCCACTCCTGCTCGATAAATGACTATACCCATAGTAGTCTAAAGGCCACTTCTTTTCTTTGGGATGCATCTTTGATTGATTCAAGTCTTTGCAGCATTTTTAAGTCTTTGATAAGAGGGGGTTAGGGCATTTCGCACCTGACAGGTGCGAAGAGCACATAAAGGTCTTTCGATAAGCCCCTCTTAATCTGTCTTTGTAAATTTCTCAATCTTGGTCTTTTCCAGTCATGACACTCATACAACTTAATTGACAAAAGGTGTTTTTGTATTATTTTAGTTACAACTTAAAACAAAGGGTGATTATTCTATGAAAAATCTCAGTGACTGGACATCATGGGGTATTTCAATTGAGGATATCCCACCAGAGGGAATTAGTCTAAACTTTGAAGATCTTGCCCATTTAGGAGAAGATCTTAAAATTGTGATTCCCTTTTCAGGAACAATGAAAATTAAAAAAGTAGGGCTGGAAATTGAGGTGGAGGGCTTTCTTAGCGGTTCTATAGAATTATCCTGTGACCGTTGTCTTGAAACCTTTGCCCAAAAGATTGAAGAAGATTTTAAGGTAACCATTGTACCTAAACAAGCCATAAGATTTGAAGATGAAAAAGAGCTTGAATCTAAAGAGTTAGAGATCAGTTTTTACGAAGGGGATTTTTTATCCTTTTACGATATCATCCGAGAAGAGATTTTACTTGCCCTTCCCTTTCGCAAACTTTGCCAAACCGATTGTAAAGGCCTATGTCCTAAATGCGGAACCAATTTAAACCTTGAGAGCTGTGACTGTAAGATATTTAGGAGAACTTCTCCCTTTGCCGTGCTTGGTGATATTTTGAAAAAGGGTGAAAATACAGTTATAAAGGAGGGATAAAATGGCTGTTCCCAAGAGGAAAACTTCCAGATCCAGGAGAGGGATGAGAAGGGCTCATCAGGCCCTTACAACAGCATCAGGAAGTATCTGTCCAAAATGTAAGTCCTTTAAACTCCCCCATAGGATCTGTCCAAATTGTGGCTATTACAAAGGTAAGGCCTTCATAGAAAAATCTGAAGTATAAATAGTTTTTGAATGTTTCGTATTGCTCTGGATCTAATGGGGGGAGATTTCGCCCCCCAAGCTATTTCAGCTGGTGCTGCTTTAGCGCTTAAAAGCTTCCCAGAGCTACATCTCATTCTCATTGGGCCTCAGAAATTCATACAACCCCTCTTATCTCAGCCAAGGACAGAGGGGCTCTTCACGGAAGAAGTGGTTTTGATGGATGATTCGCCGGGTGAAGCCTTAAAAAGAAAGAGAAAAGCCAGTATCTTTTTAGGACTTG
The DNA here is from genome assembly GCA_025060015.1 of Caldimicrobium sp. Taxonomy (GTDB): domain Bacteria; phylum Desulfobacterota; class Thermodesulfobacteria; order Thermodesulfobacteriales; family Thermodesulfobacteriaceae; genus Caldimicrobium. The sequence goes on from JANXDB010000063.1 coordinate 37,350, forward strand.
ATCTTCTGAAAAGTGGTGAAGCCCAAGCCTTTGTCTCTGCTGGCAACTCAGGCGCGGTAGTTGCAGGAAGCATCTTTATTCTGGGCAGGCTTGCAGGTGTTAGAAGACCTGCTATAGCCACTCTACTACCTACTCTTAAAAACCCTATGGTTCTCATCGATGCCGGAGCAAACGTGGATTCTAAGCCTTACGATCTCTATCAGTTTGCTGTGATGGCCAATCTCTTTTTGGAGACCATCTGGGGAAGAGCCAATCCAAAGATCGCACTTCTCTCCATTGGAGAAGAGATTGGCAAAGGGAATCAACTGGTAAAAGAGACCCACAAGCTACTATCTGCATCCTCCCTCAATTACTATGGTAATATCGAGGGTAGAGATATATTCAAGGGTGATGTCGATATTGTGGTCTGTGACGGGTTTATTGGTAATGTCTGTTTGAAACTCTCAGAAGGGCTTGCAGAGACAATTATGGAGATGTTAAAAAATGAAGTGAAAAAATCCTATCTTTATCTTCTGGGTATGTCTCTTGCCAAAGGCGCCTTTAAATCCTTTAAGAAAAAAATTGACTGGCGTGAATATGGAGGGGCACCCCTTTTAGGGGTAAAAGGAAATGTCATTATCTCTCATGGCAAATCCGATGCCCTTGCCATAAAAAATGCCATAAAGCAGGCCCTACATTTTGCTAAGCTTGATTTAGCAACTCAATTGGAAAATGCTATCATCAAGCATCATTTAGAGGAGGCAGGAGTTGAAGAGTAAAGTTACCTCAGTGATCTTAGCCTGTGGCATGGCTGTGCCACCTAAAATTGTGACCAATCATGATCTTGAGAAGCTAGTTGAAACTAGCGATAAGTGGATAGTTGAGCGCACAGGTATTAAAGAGAGACATCTCTTGGAAAATGGCGAAGTTATTAGTTCTTATGCTATCAAAGCTTCTAAAGAGGCTATAGAGAGAGCTGGTATCAAGCCAGAGGAAATAGATTTAATAATTTGCGCAACTCTTACTCCAGATTACCTAATGCCATCACTGGCTATTCTCATTCAGAGAGAGTTGGGAGCTAACAAAGCTGGGGCCTTTGATCTATCTGCCACCTGTTCAGGATTTCTCTATGCCTTGAGCTTAGCAGATCAATACGTAAAGAGCAATCCAGAGCGAAAGGTCTTGGTGGTTGGAGCTGAGGCCCTATCCAGAAAAACCAATTGGCAAGATCGCACAACCTGTGTTCTTTTTGGAGATGGAGCAGGTGCAGTGGTGGTCACAGGAGACGAAAATGGTGAAAGGGGCATTGTGGATTTCATATTGGGTGCCGATGGTTCCAATTTCCATCTTCTAACTCTCAAAGGAGGAGGATCTGCTTTCCCCCCCTTCGACGAGAGACTTCCAAAAGAAGAATACTACATTCGGATGCAGGGAAGAGAGGTCTTCAAAATAGCAACGAGAGCCATGGAAAAAGTAGCCTTGGATCTTCTTCAGAGAAACAATCTCAAACCAGAAGACATTGACATTATTATTCCACATCAGGCAAATCTAAGGATCATTGAATACCTAAGAGAAAGACTGAATCTTCCAATGGAAAAAGTCTTTGTGAATATTGATCGTTATGGCAATACCTCAGCAGCAAGCATACCAATAGCCATCTATGAAGCAGAAAGAGAGGGTAAACTCCAAAGGGACAATCTTCTCCTCATGGTTGCCTTTGGTGGTGGGTTCACCTTTGCCGGAGTTTTAATGCGTTGGTAATTCACTCAGATGAAAAAATTTACCTTTAAACCAAAGGTTTATCTTGATTTTTTTGAAAGTTTTCCAGGATACATAGCCGTTCTTGATGAAAAAGGAAACATCATTGCTACTAACAAAACATGGCAAGAAGCAGCTCTAAAGAGGGGTTTAATTGCCCGTTCAGACTGTATCGGTTACAATTACCTTAAACTCTTAGAACAGGTGTCTGAAGAAGAGAAAAAAGATGCTGAAGAGACGAAATGGGGGCTGCTTGAGGTTTTACAAGGACGAATGCCTCTTTTTAAAAAGCTATATCGTTTTCATGACTCAAATAAAACTCAAAAGGAGTATCTTTTGACCTTCTTCCGATTAACGAATGAACCGAAGTTGTTTGTAATTCTTCATGAAGAACTACCTAAAGGAGAACCAACGCAGGAAACATCCTCTAAGGAAGAGCCTGTTTCTACCTCACCATCTGCTGAATGGATAACTTTTGTTGATAAGGTTATAAATCCCTTTCTTGAGCTCCTCAAAGGTTCTTTGCCAACAGAGCTTGAGACCTTAAGGGCGCACATCAGTGAAGAGGTAAAAAGATTTATCGGACAGACTATTAGAGATATACATCCTTTGGCAGGCTTATCGACCAAAGAGGCTCAAATCGCCCTTATGGTTAGAGAGGGATACTCATCTGAGGAAATTTGTAAGTATCTTAATCTCAGTAAAGAAGCTATCAATTTTTACAGAAAGAGAATAAGGGAAAAGTTTGGAATTAAAGGAAAAAAGATCTCCCTTAAGAAATATCTCGATCAGTTGCTCTAAAGATCTGTGGCTTATTCAATGGTGGAATAGGATAAGACCTACATAATAGACGTTAACAGATCTATCAATAGTAGAGACATAAGAAATAAGTATATCTCTTCTGAAGGTCAGACTTGCACCTATAATGATACAGGAATACTACTGCTGCTGGGCTTTCTATGAGAATTTCCTTTTCGGAGAGACTAAACGAAAGTTTGTAATTATATCGATTAAATCCCCGTGATCTACAGCTTAATTAATTATAGCACATCCACTGAGTAAAATTAGAAGTATTAATGGGAAAAATCTCTATCAAAACCTCTGGTTGCTTTGATCAGAATCCCTCTCCATATCTCATACCTCTGTGTCAAGTTTTTGCTGATTTGTCTAATGCCTAACAAATTGCTTCTCTCTGAGAAAATGCTATCGCCAAGCCTCAACTAGCACCAGTAACTACAATATAGGATCACTACATATGAATTTTGCTTTTACATTAACCTTTGATACTATTAATAAGATATCGCCAGGAGATGCAAACCAAGTGCAAATTTAAACATGGGCAAGAGAGTCCTCATTTACCGTAGAGGTGGCCTTGGAGATACCCTTCTGACTTTTCCTATATTAGAGATACTGAAAAACAGGGATTTCCAAATAGTTTTTCTCGGTAATGAAGATTATATCCACTTAGCTAAATACTTTGGGCTTGCCGATGAAGTATACAGCAGTGAATATCTAACTTTTTTAAAGAAGCAACCCTTTGACAGGATGATCATCATATCTCAAGATGGAAACCTTAAACCCTTTCCAAAGGAGAGAATATGGCTTCCGCTTTATTATCTCCAGGAGCTAAACTTAGTAGCTGATAAATTCTCAAGATTTTTACCCAGTTCCAAATGTAATCTTCCAAGGGAGAAAAAAGCCTTGCTTCACCCTGGCTCAGGTTCACAGAAAAAAAATCCTCCATTTACACTGTTTCGGAAAATTGAACAATTCCTTAAAGAAAGGAATTACCAGGTGCAATATCTATTCGGACCTGCGGAAGAAGATCGGCTTCTAGATATAAAGGAGAGTGGCACAATACAAAATCTTATATACGAAAGAGATATTATTGAAATAACGAATCTTTTCAACGAAGTAGAATTATACGTGGGTAATGACAGTGGAATTTCCCATTTAGCAAGTTATCAAGGCGTGAAGTGTTACCTCTTTTATGGACCAAGTGATGAAGTGGTCTTTGGACCCATTGGCCAAGAAACTAAGGTGATCTCTCTATCCTTACCCTGTAGGCCATGTTTTCCCAAAGACTGTGAAGAGAGGTTATGCCTTGATGTAGAGTCTCTTTGGCAAGCTTTTCTCAAATCCTTTGATGATTTTCCATGATAAGTATTGCTTTTCTCTCCGAAGCCCTTAGTTCTGCTGGGGCACCCACTAAAAGTGGATAGTTCTTGGTTCTGTGCCCAAAGGGGAAGTCTATTCCCACGGGAATGTCAGAGGGAACAAACTCCTTGAGAGCAGAGATTAGATAAGTTGGAGAGACAGATCCAAGGTCTCCGAATATAATGCCCTTGAGAGACCCAGGGGAAATACTCATAAGCACTTGCCACAGGGACCTTTCTAGTTTATGAGCCTTCTCACCCACATCTTCAATAAATAGTATCATTGACTCAAGCTTTGGAAAATAGGGGGTGCCACAAAGTGAAGCCACAAGCGAGAGATTTCCTCCAAAAAGAACTCCCTTTGCTTTACCAGAGTGATGGGTTTTTCCATGGATTGTGATCCTCGAGTTCCTGGACTGTAAAACACCAAGAAGTCTCTTAAGTGAAGTCTTTTCTATGGTTGGTAGATTGACTATCATAGGGCCATGAATTCCTATCTTTTGGAATCTGCTTAAAAAATAGAGATGTAGCGCAGTTACATCGGAAAAACCGATTATTGTTGGAAGACTAATGCTTCTGATCCTCTTTGTCTGAAAGAGATCATCTAGAAAGGGCAAAAGCTTAACTGCCCCAGCACCTCCTCTAACTGTCCAAAGATGACTGAATTGACCGCAGGTTAATAGCTCATAAAGGAGAAAGGCTATTTGACTGGGATCACTTTCTTCAAAATCAACAAAGATTTTGAAATAAATCCCATGTTTCTTTAAAACTTCAAGGCCCCTTTCAAATTCCTCTCTATCAGGAATGCTCGAGGGCCGAATAATGCCTATGTGAAGCGATCTTTCCATAAATGAAAGAGACCTTCTAAAGTAAGGGTTGGATCTATCTTTTGAATACTCTTAGTTAGGGGTGCAATTAATGGGGCCAACCCTCCAGTTGCCACAACAAGGGGAGTGCTTTCCATTTCCTCACTGAGCCTCACCACTAGGTAATCAGTTAGCCCAACAAATCCGTAGATCAATCCACTTTTCAGTGCAGAGACCGTATCTCTACCAAGAACACTTTTAGGGGTATCGCTTAGATCGATCTTTGGAAGCTTGGCTGTACCCCTGAATAGAGACTCCATGGAGAGATACAGGCCTGGAGCTATAGCACCGCCAAGATAGATGCCTTTGAAGGAGATACAATCAAAGGTTATGGCAGTGCCATAATCGACAACAATCAGGGAGCTTTTATACTTTCTCCAACCAGCAAGGGCATTGACTAAACGATCTGCTCCAACCTCAGAGGGATATTTGAGGTCTACAGGCATCTTCACCGAATCAACGGAAGCTGTGACAACCTCTCCTGCTAACCATCTCTTCCCAAGCTCTATCCAATGATCCTCTAAAGGTGGCACCACGCAGGCAAGGCTTAATCCCTTTATATCTCTAAGAGAGATATCATAGAAATCGAGAAATTGCTTTAGCCTAACGAGGAGCTCCTCTGGAGAAACTACTGCTGTGGTTTTAAAACTGAAAAGTGCCCTTAAAAGTCCCTCTTCTTCAAAGAGTCCGCAGGTAGTGGCAGTATTTCCCACATCAACAGCTAACACTAAATTTGGCATAGAAGATACCCCACCCAGTTATCTCTCTCAACTCGCCTTTCAATCTTAACTGGTTTGTCTCTTAAAGCATGAATGATCTCCTCTTCCATCCCAATGGTGAATCCTGATATGATGTGATATTTGGGATTAAAAAAACGGGGATTCTTAAAGAGATCAAGCAACAAACCCTTGTAGAGATTGGCTAAGATCAATTCCCCGTCAAAGGAGGGAAACTTCCTCAGATCACCTTCCCAAATGGTTGCCTTAAGATTGTTAAGCTCTAGATTTCTCTTAGTTACCTTTATGCAGAGCGGATTGATATCCACAGAAAAGACCTTTGCTCCTAATTTGGCCCAAAAGAGGGTTAAGATGCCTGAACCACAGCCTAAATCCCAAACACCTTGCGGTAACCCTCTCTCTTTATAAAAATCCCAACTCACATCAAGAACTATGGAAGTTGTAGGATGTGTACCCTCTCCAAAGACCACACTGGGATCGAAGATCAGATCATAGACTCCCTCCTCCCAAAGTGGCGCAATTTTGAAGGGACCCACTTCAAAGGGCTTGGGAGTTCTTCTCTCATTCCACTGAGAATAGGGTATTATATCCCTAATCTCCAGGATCAGATTGAGTTTGTTTACCAATTGAGCTATTAACTCCTCTTTAGGCTTATGAAAAAAAAGGACCCCAATACCATCCTCCTCCCAATAACCTATCAAATCTGGGTCCTCAAGATCTCTCAGTTCAGGGTGTCCAGACTTAAAGGCATATATGTAGAAAGTTTCGTATCTTTGATAAGGTGGTCTTAGCATATCTCTAACTTACAAAGGGGAGAAAAATTTTCAAGAGCCAACCTACCAAACCTACCTCTAATGATAATAAGATGGCTAAGGGCATTATGTTAAGAGCTAACCATAGGATGAGAAGTCTCCTTGTGCGGTTAAAATGTTTATCTATAACATGGGGATAAATTGAAGCATACTCAAGGTAATTAATTCTCTCCCAAAGGCCATAGTGATGCCAGGATTTACGGTAAAGTTGTCCTGTTATCTCTCCGATTTTATACAGAGCAGAAATAAGTGGTTGGGGATCTTTCAAAAAACGAAGGGCAAGCAGATCGGCCTCCCTTTCTAGAGATCTTAGAAAAAAAGCGAAGATATAGCGAAAGAAGAAATAGGATAACAAAATAAATCCCACACCTAGGGCAATCTCCAAATAAAGGACCTTGGGTCCTTTTAAGAAGTTCTCAAGAGAATGGTGATTATCAAAAAATAGGCTAAAAATAAGGATAAATACATAAAAGGCGTTTAAAATTAACAATGGGAAACTCAAAAGAACAAGAAGAAGATAAAAACCGTGTTTTCCTTTTAGATGGCCAGCCTCGTGAGCTACCACTCCAAGGATTTCCCTCTCGTCCAGGATCTCAAGAAGACCTGATGAGAAAAAAAGATACCTGAAGGGAGGTATAAAACCTAGTATCCCTGCGGTGTAAAACCTTGGTCCCACGGAAGGCAAAATCAAGAAATCACGGAGCCTAATTCCCAAAGAGCCCAAAAAGTCAGTAATCAGCCCACGCAAAACTCCCCTTAACATTCTCTTAACCGGCCAGATCTTAATTATGATGTATGGTGAGAGTGTCAGAACAAATAAAAGAGATAGCATAAATTGACCTGGAAATTGAAACCCCAGAAATTCAAAAGATTCATCTAAACCTATCAATAAGAAAAAAGGCAGAAGAAGTCCTGCTAAAATCCTTACATATCCAAAGGTTAAGGGATAGAGTAGTAATTTGATTAGAAGGTAATAGTGGGCAAACCATAACAAGGCTAAAATCGATCCGAAATAATACCCTGACAGGGCTGTCTTAAATCCAAAGAAGATTAGATCTCCAGTAAAGAGAAGAAAGGCCAGAACTAAAATAAGCCTCTCTATGGGAATGGAGAAGGCCCCAGATTTAAAATATAGCTTTTTTCTTAATATCAATAGGAAGGAAAAGAAGAGGAACTCTTTTCCAAGAAAGAGAAGAATCTTCCAAGGTGAAGAAAGGGAGAGATTAAGTGAGTTTGTAAGAAACTCCCAGATGAGAAAGGCTAACCAAAAGGCTAAAAGATCTTCATATATCACAAGATCTTAATGGGCAAGGAGATAATCCGTTAGTGCCTCGAGTTCAGAGTGGCTGAGCTTTTTAGTGATGTTGTTAATAATGTTTTTCATCGTTTGGGGTTCTTTGTAAATTAGGCCAGGAGAATTACCTAATAGGAAGTTCTTAAGATCTCCTCGTCTGTTAAAATAACTCTTGGAAATGGTTTTTAGTGAGGGCGCAAAGGTATCAAAACCTTTGCTGTGACATCCAGCACACCCCTTGCTTTTGAACAGGGCTTCACCACTCTGAGCTTTACCATCATAAGAATTGCTTATTAGTAATAAAATAGTGAAGAACAAACCTACTCTCATCTTTCTCCTCAATAAATTGATCACTATATTAGTTAAGCCTATCTTTACAAAAAGACAAGACTTTTTTTATTATAAGGAGGCCTCAAAGCGCAAACCAAACCACTGAGGTAAACCTAAAACTCCCTTGTCTGCCTCATTGTACCTGATCTCATAGTATTTTTCATCAAGGAGATTCTTTGCCCAGACAATGAACTTTAAATTTTTACCAAGCTTTTTATCTAAGCTAATGTTAACTACATATACATCTCCCTGTTTATATCTCTTCTGATAGTTAATACTTCCCACCCCCTTAAAACTATAGGGTAACTTTATTTCACCACCGACTATAAAGTTATGCCTAAGGTAATTACCATGATAGCGCGCCCAGCTCAAGGAGTGACCAGAGTGGTTAATAACCGTGTAACTCAAAAACAGGACATTTTTTCCCCATCTATACTTTCCATCAACGGTAAAACCAAGGGTTTTCAAATGGAGATTTTGAGCTACAGTATGGGTGCCGTTAAAGACCCAGTCAATTAGATCCTGTCCTTTTCTGTAAAAAAGGGTTAAAGACCACTCCTGACTTCTGGTTCTCAGATCCATTCCTACCTCAACATTTAAGGCCCTCTCTGCTGATAACTCAGGATTTCCTCTTATCCCAATTGCCTGATACCTTAGCTCAGTGACACTGGGTAACCTGTAAGAGTAGTTAACAGCACCTCTTAATTTGACTTCATTACTGTACAAATAAGCTAAACCTGCGCCAAGAGACAGAAAATCCTTCTCTTCAGGGTGATAATCATATCTTATCTGAACCGAGGGATGAACTCTTTCTCCAAAATTAGGTTTTACACCTACATAGAGGGCCATATTTCTTCTTAGATATTCTCCAAGTCTTGAGCTCCTAAGGGATTCATAACTGCCTTCAAGTCCCGTAGTAATAACGGCAAAGCCGCTTTCAAATTTAAGAGGTAAATTTATCCTGTAGAGATAACTTTGATGTTTGTTTTGATATCTATGAGGGTTGTTTCGGTCTAAAAGATAGTGGTCATAGTTTTTTCTGTAGAGAAAGGCAGGTTCAAAAATAGAGTTGCCCAAGGGAATAACTCTTTTGGCTAGTACAAGATGGGTTCTCGTTTCTTCCCACTCTGTTTTAAAACGTGGAGTGTAGAAATACCTACCACCAAAATCCTTCTCCACATAGCCATAAAAAAATGTAGAATTGGCATCCTTGGTGTAGAGATTGAAACTTATTATGTCAAAATCCCTGTTCCATATAAAGCCATTGGCCTTTCGCTGTTCCAGGGAAAGATTAAAATTTCTACTTCCCAGTGGGAGACCCACCATTAGAGTTCCCTCATATAGATCATAACTCCCTATCCCGGCTTTGAGTGTTAGACCTTTAGTCGGTGGCTCCAAGAGAAAATTCAGAGCACCACCAAAGCCACCCGGTCCATAAAAGGGACTCAGACCACCAGGAATGATTTCAAGATTGGCAAGATTCTCCGTGGTAAAAGGAAGATTCATAAGATGATGCCCCGTTTGGAGATCTGAAACCCTTACTCCTTCAAAAAGGACTAAATTCTGCTCAAAAGTTGTTCCCCTAAGCGATAGATCTTCTTGAACACCAAAACCACCCCTTTCCCTTATATCGATACCTGAGTATATATCAAAGCCAAAATTTTTAAGCTCCTCCTTATTTAAGACCTTTACCTCTTGAGAGGCTCTATCCAGTGTATCATAGAGAGGCACTGCAGTGATTCGGACCTCTTCAAGTATATATAATTCTTGGCGACCACCATTCTCTGAAACATCCATGGACAGCTGGGCTCCTTGACAGGATAAAGTATAGAAAATCAAATTAGATCCTATAATTAAACTACTAAGAATTCTCATCTATCCCTCCGTATAAGGATTTGTTAACCAAAATTTTTTGTAAAGTTTACAATAAAATGGACAAAAAACAAGTTCTGTTTGACAGGGATTTAGTCAGACTCTTTTCATGAGTAAAAACTCTACAAGTTAGACCTGATAAGGTTCTCTGGGTTGATGTTTTGATTTTTAGTTTTAAATTAATTTCATATGAAAACATCTCCTGTTACCATCGGAAAGATTCTCGATCAGGTCCAGAGTTATCTTCCCGGGGCTAATCTCCGTCTTGTGGAGAAAGCCTATGAATGGGCCGCAAAGCTTCATGAGGGACAGGTGCGAAAGTCTGGAGAGCCTTATCTTGCTCATCCTATGGAAGTAGCTTACATACTCTCTCAAATGAAAATGGACATTCCCACCGTTGCAGCAGGTTTTCTCCACGATGTAGTGGAGGACTGTCACATATCAGCAGAAGAAATTAAAAAAGAATTTGGTGAAGAGGTCAGCAACATCGTTGAGGGAGTAACCAAGCTTAAAAATCTACCGAGCCACTCGGACAAGATAACCAAGCAGGCTGAAAATCTGAGAAAGATCCTTCTAGCCATGGCTAAGGATCTAAGGGTTATCCTTGTTAAACTTGCCGATAGACTTCACAACATGAGAACCCTTGATTCAATGCCAGAACACAAACGGAAACAGATAGCACAGGAAACCTTAGAGATCTATGCACCACTTGCTGGAAGACTTGGTATCGACTGGGTCAAAACTGAGCTTGAAGACCTCTCCTTTAGATACCTATACCCTGAAGTATACCAAAAGCTAAAACCTGAGGTGGAAAAGAGAGTGGAGGCAGCCTCGGAATTTGTAAAAAAAGTAAAGTGCCTCTTGGCAGATCTCTTGGCAAAAAATAACATCAAGGGAAAAATCTTAGGCAGGGTAAAACACCTCTACAGTGTATATAAAAAGTTACAAAAATACAATCTAACGATAAAGGAATTGGATCAGATATACGATCTCATAGGTTTTCGTATCATTGTCAGCACAGTGGAGGAATGTTATAAGACCCTCGGATTAGTACATGCTCTGTGGAAACCCATACCTGGTAGATTCAAAGATTACATAAGCTTGCCAAAACCAAACATGTATCAAAGCCTTCATACCACAGTAATAGGACCTGATGGTAAAAAAATTGAAATTCAGATTCGCACCGAGTATATGGATAAGATAGCTAACGAAGGAATAGCTGCACACTTTCTTTACAAGGAAGGAAACATAGTTGACTCCACCAAACATAAACAATTCGAATGGATAGCCAAACTCATCGAGCTTCAGAAAGAGCTTCAGCATCCCAGAGAATTCCTTGAATCTCTGAAATTAGATCTCTTTCCTGAAGAAATCTATGTATTTACTCCTAAGGGCGATGTGGTGGTTCTGCCAGTTAATTCCACTCCTGTTGATTTTGCCTATGCGATTCACACCCAGGTAGGACACCGCTGTGTGAGAGCTTATGTGAATGAAAAGCTTGTGCCATTAGATTATAAACTTCAAACAGGTGATGTAGTTCGCATTGAAACCTCCCCTCACCAAAAACCCAGCAGAGATTGGTTAAAATTCGCTAAGACCAGTAGAGCCAGATCTCGCATTAAACAATGGTTTAAGCTTGAGGAAAAGGAAAGACAAATTGCCCTTGGTAGGGAATTGGTCCACAGGGAGCTCAAAAAATACGGCTCCTCTCTTAATGAACTCATAAAAGAATCTCATCTTATCGAAATACTGAAAAAACTTAACGTGAAAAACGATGAGGAGCTTTTCATTCTAATTGCCACCGGAAAACTAGCCCTAAAGACCCTCTTAAAAACCTTCAGTGAAATCAGTCCTAAGAGTTTGAGACAGGAGGAAGAGGTTCCCCATGAGATCATCACTTACAAAAAACTCGCTGAAGGAAAGGTTCCTGAATCTAGACCGAGCTTGAGTCTATCGGTGGATGGTTCTACAGATTTACTCTTTCACTTAGCTCAGTGCTGTAGACCCATCCCAGGAGATGAAGTGGTTGGATATATAACACGTGGCAAAGGCATCTCTGTACACCGCGTGGATTGTCCAAACCTTAAAGATCTCGACTCCGGGAGAATCATTGAGGTAAAATGGGAAAAACCTGACGGAAAGGTTTATCCAGCCCACCTTCATATAGTATCCCTTGATAGAAAAGGTCTTCTTGCCAGTGTCTCCTCTGCTATAGCCAGTGCTGAAGGCAATATCCTAAAGGCAGAGGTTAGAACAACACCTGACAGAAAGGCCTACTTTGATATATATGTTGAAGTAACTGATAAAAGTCACTTAGATAAAGTAATTGCTAATATATCAAAAGTAGAGGGAATTCTCAATGTGGAGAGACGGCTGGTCTAACTCACTGCCTTCTGAACCTTCCCTGCCTTTAAACAGCGAGTGCAGACCTTCATCCTCTTAACTTCTCCACTAGTAAGTCTAACCCTTACTTTTTGAATGTTGGGATACCACCACCTGCTAGATCTCTTGGCTGAGTGACTAACCTGGTTTCCACAAAAAGGTCTTTTCCCACAGACTTCACATATCATGGACATTCTTTTCCTCCTCAATGGTTTGCTCAAAATATAATGAATATTCAAGAAAATGCAAGGCCAACTAGAACCCACCACCAATTTGAAAGTTTAAATTACTGCTATCTTCTTTTGGCTTTTTGTCAATATTGTAACCCCATTCAATTCTCAGGGGGCCAAGAGGTGATAGCCATCTTATACCCAATCCGACACTTTTTCTAATCTCTGAAGAAGAGAATTTGTACTTTTGACTCCAAACAGTCCCCATGTCATAAAACACCACTCCATTTAAATTTATAACCTTAAGTAAAGGGAAAATAGCTTCCATCTGAGTGTAAAACATCCTGGTTCCCCCTATCCTTTCTCCAGTGGTCTCGTCTCTGGGAGATATATCACCGAATTTGTAACCCCTTACAGAGGATATACCTCCTAAATAAAACCTCTCAAACACAGGAACCCTTTTACCAGAACCCTCTGTCAGATAGCCATATCCTAAAACTAAATGACCTGTGATTTTGCCAACGGGAAAGTAGACCTGGTGTTCTCCTGTAAACTTAGCAAACTCTGCATCTCCTCCTAAAAATCCACCAGCGTAGCTAAAGCCAAGCTCATGGTACCAACCCTTTGTGGGCATGAAAAACCTGTTGCGGGAATCATAAAGTGCACCAATTTCAAAGGCACTGGTGACATGCATATTTTTGGACTCCTGAATTATCAATGAGGCATTGCTTATCATGTCCTTTATCTTTGAATCATCGTAGCGATATCCTATATAGGCTGAAAACTCCGGTGTAAAGGTGTAACCTAATCTGAGGGAACCTCCAGTGCTGTCTTTGGTATAATCTTCATACTTGGTCTCATAGTTGTATAGTGACCATCCAAAGGAGTAGCGGGTATCCCTAAAGTAGGGATCAAAAAAACTTAGGGAGTATTTACTGGAGCGGCTTCCAATTTTAGCTGAAATACTTACTTTTTGGCCTTTACCCAGCCAATTTCTCTGAGTGACATCTGTCATAAAGACAAATTTTTCACTAGAACTATAGGCTGCACCGATACTAAAGGTTCCAGTTAAGGCCTCCTTTACCTTAACTTTTAAGTTAAGATCTTCCTCCTTTGCTCCCTTCTCTTTTTCAATCTTAACGTCCTCAAAGAAGCCAAGCCTTCTCAAACGCTCTTCACTCTTTTCTAATCTCTTTCCAGAATAGGGCCAGCCCTCGCCTAAAAGAATTTCTCTTCTTATGACCTTGTCCCTGGTTCTAGTATTACCCTCAATCTCAATCCTGTTGATGTAAACAATGGGGCCTTTGTCAACTTTAAAGGCTATCCTCAGGAGATTACCCTCAGGCAATTTATCATAGTCAGTGGTAACTTTGGCGTAGGCAAAGCCATAATGGGTAAAGAGATGGGTAATTAGCACTTCATCATTTTTCAGATCTCCAAGGTTAAAGACCTTACCTGGCTGGGTTTTTATCCTTTTTTGAATCTCCTCCACCGGGAAGAGATCCTGATCAATGATGACTTCCTTTACTTTATATTGAGGTCCCTCCTCAATGGGGATCTTGATTGTTACACCATCCTCTTCCTCTATTACCTGAGGCTCTCCAATTCTGACCTCAATGTATCCCCTGTTTTTGTATGTGCTCTCAATTCTTCCTAAATCTCTGTAAAGATAGGCTAAATTGTAGACACCAGGTTCAGCCCTTGGCTCAGCACCGGTGACCACAGTTAGATACCTTACATACTTCGCTATGGGTGAAAATACAGATCTCTCAGTTACTGAAAGATACCCTTTCAATTCCTTATCAGATATAGCTCTATTACCCACAAACTCGATCTTTTTGATGAACTTTTTCTTTCCCTCTTTGATGTCAAAAATCAAGTTTACCTGAGCAGGAGCGATTTTTTCTGTTCTTAGGTTTATCTCTGTGTTGTGAAATCCAAGTTGTTCGTAGTAAGCTTTCAAATTTTCCAAGGCCTTGTTGATTCTCTCCGGAGTGGGTATATCTCCTGGTTTTAATTCTATGATCTTTGCAAGATCCTCCTTTTTACCCTCTTTCAGTCCCCTGAAAGTGATTTCTTTTACTGATTCCCTTTCCTCTACTTTAAATACCAAGATAACCCCTTTCTCACCCTCCTCTACAAGGGTCTCAACATTATCGAAATAACCAAGTTTAAAGAGGATCTTTATATCTTCATTGACCTTTTTGGGATCTAAGATATCACCAGCCTTACTTTTTAGCTTTGGAAGAAGAAGATCCTCCCCTACTCTTCTGTTGCCAGAAAATCTTATCCTTTCAATGAATATCCTCTCTTTTAATATTCCCTCAAGCTCTCTAATAGTTGCAGAGATTGTCCCTTCAAGATCGTGGCTCTTACCCACCACATAAAAGAAAAGAGGTCCTTTTCTAGCCAAGGGGTATATCTTCCAATCCACACTGAGGGTGTCTTTGATAACAGTCATTTTTAGCTCTGCTATAGCGGTATATTCACCGGCTCTAAGAAGATTAGAGGCAGTGCTTTCTGGAAAATTTTTCCTCTCAAAGGTAAAGTTGGATACTCTGAGGCCCTCTTGAAGGGCAGACAGATACCTATTTAATATTTCCTCTTTCAGAGGTTCTCCAAAACTGCTTATTTGATAGATCAAAATCTTTTCCTGGGCCGTTGAGGTGGAAGGCCACATAAGGGAGAGAAGGATAACCAATAAAAGCAGAAGGAATCTAAACACAGTCCTCCCCTGAAAGATTTTTATCAACTATAATTCTACAAGAGAACCCTCTTTTAGTAAATAGACTTTATCCATTTTTCTAGCTATCTCAAGATTATGAGTTACAAGGACCAAGGTCAGGCCTTGGTATTCATTTAACTCTAAGAAAAGTTGAATAACCTCCTTGGCACTATCTGCATCGAGATTTCCCGTAGGCTCATCAGCAAGAAGGATTTGAGGATACAGAAAAATTGCTCTAGCTATAGCCACCCTCTGACGCTCACCTCCAGACAAGGAGTAGACTTTTGACTCTCTCTTATCACTTAAACCAAGTCTCTCTAAGAGTTCCTCTGCCCTATCTTCAATTCTAGATTTTGCCCAACCTGCCATCATGGCGGGTAAGATTATGTTTTCGTTAACATTGAGTTCAGGCATCAGGTGATAGAACTGAAAGACAAAGCCAAGCTTTTCTCTTCTTATTGATGAAAGTAACTCCTCATCGGACCAATCAAGAGCCTTATTTTCAAAAAAGAGCTCTCCTTCATCTGGTCTGTCAAGGGTTCCCATGATGTTCAAAAGGGTTGTTTTCCCTGACCCTGAGGGCCCAACGATGGCTAACTTTTCTCCCTGCTCAATTTCAAGACTAACACCTCTTAAAACCTGAATAACTCTTTTGCCATTAAGATAACTCTTTTTGATGTTTTTTAAGGACAGCCACATGGGTTTCATTCCTGCCTTAGGATCTCTGCAGGATGTAGAATAGAGGCTTTTTTGGCAGGATATAGAGAGGCTAACAGGCTTATCCCCATGGTGACCATGGCTATAATAACGAGATCAGTTATCTGAACGCTAACAGGCATATATTCCACAGGATAAACCTCACCTGGTAATTTTATTACTGGATATTTGGAAAGTATTAGGGAGACAGCTATACCAAGGATAAGGCCGGCAAAAACTCCAAGCAGTGATAGTGTGAAACCTGCAAGAAAAAAAACCTTTAGAATATTCTTTGAAGTGGCACCTAAAGCCCTCAAAATGGCAATATCACCTTTCTTTTCCGAGACAAGCATTACCATGGCAGAGAGAACGGTGAAAAGAGAGACGGTAACCATCAGGGTTAACACTATAAACAATCCTAATTTCTCCATTTTCAGGGCAGAGAAGAGGTGGCGATTCCACTCTTGCCAATCAAAAATGGGAAAAGAGGGCCCCAAGCTCTTGGATAATATTCCCTTGTAATGCTCGGACTTAAAGGGATCTCTCAATTTTAGCTCTAGAGCAAGGTTTTTGCCCTGAAATCTCTCAAAATAAATGTCAAAGGGGGTAAATACCAAATTGAGGTCATAATCGTAAATGCCACTTTCAAAATAACCAACTATTTTTAAAGGAATGACCTTTGGGAAGAAACCAAAGGGGGTGTAAAAGCCCTCCACGCTTAGCAGGGAGACCCTCTCTCCTTCTATGAGGCCAAGTTTATCCCTGAGTCTATTACCTACTACCACAGGCAAAGTCTGGTTATCAAAAAGTTGAGTATTAAATTCAAATCTCTTGAATCCCCTTTCCATTTTGTAACTCTCCAAATCAACAGCCTTAAGGATGATTCCTACTGGTTGACCACCCTTTAAAATTAAACCCTGTTGGGAGGAGACCAGTTGGACACTTCTGAGTTCCTTTGCTGGAATATCCTTTCCAACTGCTTTAATCACCTCTTTCCCACGTTCAGGGGTATAGAGAGTGATACTTAGATGGGGATTTAGGCTTAATATCTTCTCTGTGACAACCTCTTTAAATCCTGTAATTACCGCGTTAACTATCGTCAAGGAGGCAACACTCAGTGTTAGGCCTATAAAGGCTATAGTAGTAATAACCCCAGTAAAACGCTCTCTCTTAGGTGAGAAGATATATCTAAAGGCTAACCAGTATTCCCAAGAAAAAGATAATCTCACAAATCTTCCCGACGTCTCAGGTGAGGAAAGAGGATAACCTCTCTTATGGTTGGTGAATCTGTTAAGAGCATCACCACTCTATCAATACCGATTCCCTCTCCAGCACAAGGGGGCATCCCATATTCTAAAGCTCTTAAAAAGTCTCTATCGATTTCAGGAGGAATCTCCTCATCTACCTCCCGAAGCTTGAGTTGTTCTTCAAAACGCTTTCCTTGATCAATTGGATCATTTAACTCTGAAAAGGCATTGGCAATCTCTTTTCCCCCTACATAGAGTTCAAACCTCTCGGCAACTTCAGGATTTTTATCACTTCTCCTGGCAAGGGGAGAGACTTCAACGGGATAGTCCACTACAAAGGTTGGTTGAATAAGTTTGTTTTCCACCAACTCCTCAAATAATTTAGTCCACCATTTACCTATTCTAGGATCCTTCAAATTGAGCTCTATACCCCTTTCCTTGGCAAAGTTGAAAAGCTTTTCCCTGTCATGAAGTATCTCCCCAGGAACCCCTCCAAACTCCTTTAGGGCATCGAGAAAATTAATCCTTCGAAAGGGGGGGGTAAAGTCGATGGTGTTTCCCTGGTATTCGATGGTCACTGTCCCAAAAAGATCCTGAACAAGTCCGTAAAAAATTTCCTCGGTTCTTCTCATTAGATCCTGATAGGTGGCATAGGCTTCGTAGAATTCTAACATGGTGAATTCTGGATTGTGCCTGCTTGAGACTCCCTCGTTTCTAAAATTCCTATTCAACTCAAAGACCCTCTCAAAGCCTCCGACAAGAAGCCTTTTTAGATAGAGCTCTGGAGCGATCCTGAGATAAAGATTCATGTCCAGCGCATTGTGATAGGTGACAAAGGGTTTTGCTGCAGCACCGCCTACAATGGGTTGCATCATGGGAGTCTCTACTTCCATAAAGCCCTCTGAGATCAGATAGTCTCTAATATACTGAATTATCCGCGTTCTTATTTTAAAAATGGCCCTTGCCTTAGGGTTCATAACGAGATCAAGATATCTCATACGATAACGAAGCTCCACGTCTTTAAGCCCGTGAAATTTCTCCGGTAAAGGCCTGAGGGCTTTGCTTAGAAGTTTAAAACTCTTTACCAAGATTGTGACCTCTCCTGTCTTGGTCTTGATAACTTTTCCCGTAAGGCCCAAGATATCTCCTAAATCTATGTATTTTTTGAAAAGATCAAATTCCTCAGGTGTAAGTTCTGATTTAGCAAGGAGGATCTGGATCTTATCAGTTTCATCCTGAATATGACCAAAGATCAGTTTTCCCATCTCTCTTTTGGCTACAAGTCTTCCTGCCAGGGTAAAGAGGCCCCTTCTCTTTTCTATTTCCTCGAGGTTTAGATCCTGATGTAGTTCTTTAATGTATTTAGCCTTGTCTTTGGGTTTGAAGTCATTTGGATATGGATTTATTCCCATCTCTAATAACTTTTCTAACTTTTCATGGCGCACCTTGATAAACTGCGCATCCTCTTGCATGGGCATTCCTCCAGGAGAATTTTTCACTATTTTATTACCAAAAGTCTCTTTTCCAAGGGCTTAGGGGTTCTCTTTAGACTTTGCTCGTGGATGAGCCCTGAGATATACCTTAAGAAGATATTCGTAGTTTACTTTAGTGTATCTTTGAGTTGTGACAATGGAGCTGTGTCCAAGGAGTTCCTGAATGGAACGCAGATCCATACCTGCATTTAAAAGATGGGTAGCAAAGGCATGCCTTAGGGCATGGGGATGCAGCTTGCATAGGCCTAGAGAACTTCCCATCTTTCTTACCACCTCGTAGACCCACCTTTCTGTCAACCTGTCTCCGGACTTGTTGATTATAAGGTATTCGCTCTCCTTTCCAAGCCTTTTTAGAAGTGCCTCTCTCTTTTCAAGATAATCCAAAAGAGCCCTCTTTGAAGGGTGATTAAGGGGCACAAGTCTGTCCTTTTTCCCTTTGCCGGTGATCTTTAAGAAATCTCCATCAAAACTGATGTCATTCACCTTTATTGAAACCACCTCCGAGACCCGCAATCCACTACCATACATCAACTCAAGCAGAACTCTGTCTCTTGATCCCTTGAAATCATCGTCCCGCAGCTGGTTTAGGAGGGAATTCATCTCCTCTTCCAGAGGCACATAGGGCAATCTCTGTGGATGCCTCCCTGAATTCCACCTAAGATGGGGTAGTGATCTTAGCTTCCCTCTTTTGCGAAGAAATTTCAAAAAACTTCGCACAGCACTGATCTTTCTTGACAATGACTCAACCTTCAAACCCCTTGATTTCAGTGTGAAAATAAAGGCCCTTAAGTGTATCTCCTTTATCTCCTCTAAATCCAGTGCCTCCTCTTCAATAAACTGCCTGAATTGCTCTAGATCATTGGCATAGGACCTAATAGTATGATAGGAGTAATTTTTCTCCTTTTGCAGTGTCTCAAGAAAGTCGTTAATCCAGTTCTTCATCAAGGAGCCTTTGTATCTTTGAGAGAACTTCATCGAATTTAAATGGTTTCAGCAATACCTTATCCTCTGAAAATTCAGAGAGAATGAAGAGATCTCCCGTTATGTATAAAAATTTTATTTGAGGATAAAGTGACTTGAGCTTAGTAACGAGATCCCTACCACTCATTCCAGGAAGATTTAAATCTACGAGTACCACATTAGGTTTGGGAAGATCTTGAAATTTCGCTAGGAGATCTTCTGCAGATGAAAAGTCATGGACTTTCATGCCCATTTCACAAAGAAATTCTCTAAGGGGCTCACGGATATCATTATCATCTTCCACAATAAAGACTACTTGATCCTTTATGGAAATTTTTTGGGTGGGAATGGAAAGACACTTCTCTGTAAAAAGGGGGACGTATATGTAAAAAGCAGTTCCTTTTCCAGCCTGACTTTCAACCTCAATGAACCCTTCTAGGGTCTTAATGTGATGATTCACAAGAAATAAACCCAAACCGCTTCCTTTGTCTTTTGTGGTGAAAAAGGGCTCAAATATATGAGGTAAAATATCCTTTGGTATACCAGGACCGGTATCTCTAATGGAAATTCTAAGGTACTTTTTATTTTTGATCTTGTCTTCATAGGTATTTAGGGAGATGAAAATCTCACCCTCACCCTTCATAGCATCTCTTGAGTTAGATAGAAAGTTAAGAAAAATATATCTCCAGAATACCGAATCACCATAGGTATATAGATTTTTGTAATATCCAAGATCAAGATAGAGACGAATCTTTTCACCGAGTATCAATTGAAAAACCTCTAGATTATCTCTTAGAAAATGGACCATATCCACTCTCTTGAATCTAAGCTCTTTGGTTTCTCTGCTGTAATCGAGAATAATTCGGTTTATATCTATCCAAGAAAAAATTGTCTTTTCAATTACAGAGAGAATATCCTCCATAGAAGTAAGTGGTGATCTTCTCAGCTGCTCTATGTAACTGAGAATAGTATGCAGGATGTTGTTAAAATCATGAACTAATCCTCTTAAAAACTCGGAAAAGGTCTGAGTTTTGTGAAGTTTTTCGATTTTTTGAGAGAGCTCTAGGTACTCTGAGATATCGGAGGCTATGGACACGATTACTGGGGCTCCATCCCAATCTTGAGTGATAAAACAATTCCAGCGAAAATTTTTGATCCGACCCAACTTATCCTCTAAAGCAAAAATGACCCCCTCTTCTTTGTATCCATTTTTGACGTGTTTACAATGTATTGCTGCCTTAGGTCTATCTAAATCCCACACCAAATCCTTAAGTAAGCTCTTCCCCAGAATTTCCTCTCGAGTGTAACCTAAAAACTTCTCACAAGTTTTATTTACGTAATAAATCTTATCATCTTTAATTAAAAAAACTATGACTGGCAAATCTTCCATTAAATCGAACATAAAACCAAAAGAAGGCTTGTCTTTTCTTAATTCATTAAAATAGATAACTATATGTTGTTCATCTACTATGTTACAATTTCCATAGAATATCTTATGCAAGGGATATTCTAGGGTAAGAATCAGTGTTTTATCCTTTTCAGGATCGATTTTTAGGTGAATTCCCTTCCTGAGGATTTCATCAACAATTGGTTTAGCCTTGATATTATGATAAACAACATCTCTTGTCTTGGAATTTAATAAAATTAATGGATAATCGATATAATCTAAAGACTTAATTACTATATCATTCATTTTATGATCTCTGAACTAGAGATCTCAAAATTAGAAGATTCATTATAATTAAAAAAAGCCCTATAATCAACAGGAGATCTTTGACAACAATAACCTCAGCAAGGAGACTTATTGTAGTTTGACCTAAAGGAGCCATTCCTAAGAAAGCAATAGAAAATAGACTCATAACTTTACCTCTAAGCTCTGAAGGAGTCTCCCTTTGTAACAAGCCATTTACTACTGGATAGAAATTGGTGAAAGACATCCCGATCAAAAGCATCCCTATATAATATATTGGAAAAGAATTGCTAAAGACTAGTCCCATCACACCTAAAAACCAGAGGACATGTGCCATAACCAGTTGACTTAGATCAGAAAATAACTCCCTTCTAAAAAAACTCGTAAGAGCACCAGCTAAAGCTCCTATTCCAACTCCAGATGATAAAAGGGCAAAATCACTGGCACTTCCTCCCAATATTTTTAAAGTTAGCATAGGTAATAAAATTATAACTGATGTTGCAAAAAAAGTAAAAGTTGAAATAAGTATTAAAAGTATTGAAATTTTTCTTTTAATTTTTAAAAAATGCCAAAAATTTAAAAATTCGTTAATTATACTTAATTCTTTAGTTTTTTTCACCAAAGAAGATTTGTATCTAATAAAGTAAGTGAAGATCAAAAGAGGTAAAAAACTAAGGAAATTAATTAAAAAACAGAGATCAATAGATATATGACTAATGATTAATCCTGCCATAATAGGGCCTAACATTCGGGCGCTGTTAAAAGAGAAAGCCTGTAATGATAGGGCCTGTGTCAAAAACTTAATAGGCACTAATTCGCTTATGAAAACCTGTCTAAGAGGCATGTCAATGGAGGAAAATATAGAGGAAAAGAGAGCTAATATTATAAGGAGGCCAAAAGTTTGCTTATTAAAGTGAATCAGGATAAACATAAAAAGAGGTGGAATCAGGGACAAAATCATGATGAGTTGCATAAGATTTTTCCGATTAAATCTGTCTATAAAAATTCCTGCTAAAAGTGTCATAAAAATACCAGGAAAGGAAGTCACAAAGACAAAAAAACCCAAATCTACGGTGGAATGGCGAAGATTATATATTAACCAGTGCAGGGCAGTGGTTTGTATCCAAGAACCGGTAAAGGAGATAAAGTGTCCGATGATAAACAGTGTGAAATCTCTATACTGTAGGGGACCTAAGATTTCTCCTTTCATTCTTAGCACAATTATATAATTTATTCCAAAAAAGACTTCTGTAGAAGCAAAGCCTTTTTAGAAGGAAAAAGGTGTTAAAATTGAGAGTCAATTTTTTAGCTTCTCACTAACCCCTTCTCCCATCAAAGACTTAAAAATGCTGCAAAGACTTGAAGCAATTAAAGATATATCTCAAAGAAAAGAAGTCGCCTTTAGACTAAAGGTCATCGAATTTCAGAACTCTTTTGGCATAGAGGCCACTATTTACCAAAAAGGAAATGCTCAAAGAGGTGGCGAAAAGAGGTAATATAATTTATCCTGAGTTACAGGAGAAAACATCCTCGCAAGAAGAAGCTTAAACCCTTGGTGGATAGATTTTGCAGTAAGAGGGGT
>JANXDB010000021.1 GCA_025060015.1 Caldimicrobium sp.
TAATGAGAAAATTAGAAAGGAAAAAACTGAAATAAAAAATGATCACTATGTTTATGATGCGGGAGATAATCAATTGAGAATCTTTTTCAGAGAAAAGGATGAAAAAATTTGGATTTATAAAGTGTTTAATAACCACGATGAATATGAGAGATATTTAAAAATAGTAAAATATAGTGATGATATAATAAATTTACAGTTATCAAAATTTGTAATGAAGACATTAAAAAAAGAGGTATGAAATATGTTTAAAGAAAAAAGGATTATGTTTCTTATAGCAGAGACACCGGTGCATGCGGGAAGTGGAAGTGAGATTGGTATTGTTGATTTGCCTATTCAAAGAGAGAAATATACTGAGTATCCTAAAATTGAGAGTTCTGGACTTAAGGGGTGCCTAAGGGAAGCTTTTGAGGGATATAGAGTATTTGAAAACAAACAGAGTAAACTAATTAATGCGACTAAAATTGATGATCTTAAAAAAGAATTCCCGCAAATTTCAGACCTATGGACAATTAAAGTTAAAGGAGAAAAAGGTCAGGAGATAGAACAAGAAAAAAAAGACAAAAATGAAAATAGGCTAATAAAATTTGACGAGGCAATTTCTATTACTTTTGGTCCTGAGGGTGAAGAGGCCCATGCAGGTGCCATAACTATTACCGATGCAAGAATTTTACTTTTTCCTGTTAAATCGCTTAAAGGTGTCTTTGCCTGGATTACTTGCCCCATGGTGCTTGAGAGGTTCAAGAAAGATCTTGAAATGGTAGGAGTTTCGGATTTTGATTTTTCTAATTTTTTCGCCCTTCAAAATACTATTCCAAGGTCTTCAAATATTGCCATCTCCTCCAAGATAGTTCTTGAGGAATATACCTTTGAGGTCAAAGAAGATGAAACCACAACCAAATTGGCTGGATGGTTAGCCGGCAAAATCTTTCCACCTATTCAATTATACAATTTTTGGAGAGAAAAACTTAAGAAGGATCTTGTAATTTTAAGTGATGACGATTTTAGGCATTTTGTTAAATCCTCCACAGAGATAATAACGAGGACAAAAATAGACGATGTAACAGGCACTGTTCAGTCAGGTGCTCTGTGGACTGAAGAGTATCTGCCCACAGATACAATAATGTATTCCATAGTAATGTTTACTCAGCCAAGGGTTGAAGAAGAGGAACAGAAGGGAATCTTTAAGGCTAGAACTCCTGAGGAGGAAGCAAAATTAGTTGCGAAGTTTTTTGAAAAAGCACGGCCAGAGATTATACAGATTGGAGGAAATCAGACTCTTGGGAAAGGCTTTATGAGGGTAAATCTCTTAGGAAATTGTGAGACAGGAGGTTAATCATGGGAGCTAAAGAAAGCTTAATTACCAAACTTGAAAAAGGAAGAGCGGAATTTGCCTATGAATGTGTAAAACAAGCAATAACGGCATTAGACAATAAAAAACAAAAGGAGTACCGTTCCTATGTAAGAAAACTCCCTCAGATGATTCTTTCAAATGGTCTTGGACAAACCCTTGCTTTTGTTTACGCAAAGAAAGAGGGAGGTAATGCCTATGACATAATTTATAAACAACTTACTGATTATCTCAAAAGTGATGTTTCCTCCAGGATAAAGATGCCTAATAATCAAAATGAGCTTATTGAATGGGTAATATCGCTTAATTCCTATGAATATCGTTATGTAACAGAGGAACTCCTTGCCCTATTTATGTGGATTAGAAAGTTTGCTGAAGGAATGATTAAAGTTGAGGAGGAAGGAGAATGAGTATTAGACTTCTTGAAAAAAATAAATATTTACCGAAAGATACTTTAAGTATCGTTTCTTCAATAAGAACAATTCAACATACTCAA
>JANXDB010000053.1 GCA_025060015.1 Caldimicrobium sp.
TCTATGTGCGCATAATGCCTCTTATCACTCTCATACTCCACATGGGCAAGCTGAATCGTTATCCCTCTTGCCTTCTCCTCAGGCGCCTTGTCAATCTGATCAAATGGCACCCACTGGGCATATCCCTTCGTGGACAACACCCTAGTTAGTGCACTGGTTAACGTCGTCTTACCATGGTCAATGTGCCCTATGGTCCCAACATTCAAATGCGGCTTCTTACGCTCAAACTTCTGCTTGGCCATAACTAATTCCTCCTCATATTTTATCCTTTGGCTTTCTTTATTATAGTCTCTGCTAGGTGTGCTGGAACCTTTTCGTAGTGATCAAACTGCATGGTAAAAGTACCTCTACCCTGAGTCAACGATCTTAGAGTTGTAGCATATCCAAACATCTCCCCTAAGGGAACAAAGGATCTAATAACTCTAACATTACCTCTCATATCCATCCCTTCAACCCTTCCCCTTCTAGAAGAAAGGTCACCCAAAACCTCCCCTAAATATTCTTCAGGCAATACCACCTCTACCTTCATAATAGGTTCTAATAACACAGGATTTGCCTTTTTGCAAGCATCTTTAAAACCAATAGATCCTGCAATGGCAAAGGCAAGATCAGAGGAGTCTACCTCATGATAACTTCCATCAACAAGCCTAATCTTAACATCTATCACAGGATATCCCGCTAGCACACCCTCCTGGGCAGCCTCTCTTACTCCCTTTTCTACCGATGGTATGAACTCTTTGGGAATGACTCCACCAACGATTTCGGAGACAAACTCGATTCCCTTACCAAGATTTGGCTCAACAATTAACTTTACGTGTCCATACTGACCACGACCGCCTGTCTGCCTTATGTATTTACCCTCTGCCTCTGCTTTGGCAGTGATGGTCTCCTTATAGGCAACTTCTGGCTTTCCTACATTCACACCAACTTTAAACTCTCTAATAAGCCTGTCAACTATAATTTCCAGATGTAGCTCTCCCATCCCCCAAATAAGCGTCTGACCAGTCTCGTGGTTGATAGTGACCCTGAAAGATGGATCCTCTAAGGCTATCTTCTGCAAGGCCAAGGAGAGTTTTTCCTGATCTGCCTTGGTCTTAGGCTCAACGGCAACGGAGATCACTGGCTCAGGTATCTCCAACTTCTCTAACTCTATGGGATTAGCCTCATCACAGAGCGTATCCCCGGTAGTAGTTACCCTTAAACCTAAAGCAGCAACGATATCTCCTGCAAAAGCTCCTGTAATTTCCTCCCTTTGATTAGCATGCATTCTCACAAGCCTGCCAATACGTTCCTTTTTCCTCTTGGTGGAGTTGTAAACATTCATACCAGAGTCTAATCTTCCAGAGTATATCCTTAAGAAAGTGAGAGTTCCAACAAAAGGATCGGTCATTATTTTAAAAGCCAAGGCAGAAAGAGGGGCATTGGGATCTGTGATCCTCTCTTCAACCTCTCCACTATTGGGATTTAATCCTTTAACAGGAGGGATATCAAGAGGCGAAGGAAGATAATCTACAATGGCATCAAGTAAAGGTTGAACCCCTTTGTTCTTAAAGGCAGATCCACACAATACAGGAACTAGCTTAAGTTGGCAAGTAGCCTCTCTAATAGCATTTCTTATCTCCTCGGGAGTAATCGTCTCTCCCTCAAGATACCTTTCCATGATCTCATCATTAACATCAGCAAGCTTTTCAAGCATCATAACCCTATATTCCTCTGCCAAATCCTTGAGATTAGCAGGGATATCCTCATAATGAAATTTGGCACCAAGGGTTTCCTCTTCCCAAACGATGGCCTTCATCTCCACGAGATCGATCACACCTACAAAGGAATCCTCAGCTCCGTAAGGTATTTGAATGGGCAGGGGATTGGCTCCGAGTCTTGATCTCATTTCCTCTAAGACTCTGAAGAAGTCAGCACCAAGCCTATCCATTTTATTGACAAAGGTGATACGCGGCACCTTGTATTTATCTGCCTGTCTCCAGACAGTCTCGGACTGGGGCTCCACACCTCCAACGGCACAAAAGATAACAACCGCTCCATCCAGAACCCTTAAGCTTCTCTCTACCTCAATGGTAAAATCCACATGTCCAGGTGTATCAATAATGTTTATCCTGTGATTACGCCAAAAGGTAGTGGTACAGGCTGAGGTTATGGTTATCCCTCTCTCCTGCTCTTGAATCATAAAATCCATCACCGCTGTCCCTTCATGTACCTCACCTATCTTGTAGGTCTTACCTGTATAGTATAAAACCCTCTCTGTGGTCGTAGTTTTACCAGCGTCAATATGAGCCACAATGCCGATGTTCCTTGTGGTTTTTAAAATTTTAATCTCTTCAGGAGTCATACACTCACCCTTCCTAAATTAATGTTCTAATAAAATAATATTTCTCCCCTAGAATTCAAAGGGAGAAATTTAGGTATGATTCTGATAAAAAGGTTTACCAGCGAAAATGAGCAAAAACGCGGTTAGATTCAGCCATGCGGTGGGTATCTTCTCTCTTCTTTATAGCTGCTCCTTTTTCGTTGTATGCATCCCAGATCTCTCCAACAAGTCTATCTACCATGGTCCTTTCGCTGCGCGCCCTTGCCGCATTAATAATCCACTTTATGGCTAAAGAAACCTGCCTCTCGGGCCTAACCTCCACAGGAACCTGATAGTTTGCACCTCCAATCCTTCTTGAACGGGTCTCAAGTAAGGGCTTTACCTTCTCCACCGCCGTTTCAAAAACCCTAAGAGGATCCTCACCTCCAGCCCTCTCCTTCAATACCTCCAAGGCAGAGTAAAAAATCTTCCTCGCAGTGTTCTTCTTGCCATCCCTCATGAGATTGTTTATGAACTTGGCAACTAAAACACTCCCATACTTGGGATCGGGATAGACTTCTCTCTTGGGAACAGAACCTTTCCGTGGCATTTTTCATAACCCTCTCTTACTTTTTTGTAGTTGTCTTAGGTCTTGGAGTACCGTATTTGGAACGAGATTTCTTTCTGTTTTGTACCCCAGCAGCATCCAGCGTCCCTCTGATAACTTTATAACGCACCCCAGGCAAATCCCTGACACGTCCTCCTCTAACCAGAACCACAGAGTGCTCCTGCAGGTTGTGACCAATTCCTGGTATATATGCAGTAACCTCAATACCATTGGTAAGCCTAACTCTAGCCACCTTTCTAAGGGCTGAGTTTGGCTTTTTGGGAGTGACTGTGTAAACCCTTACACATACTCCCCTCTTTTGAGGATTTCCCTGTAAGGCAGGGGCCTTAGATTTCTTGGTCTTCTTTTTTCTACCAATTCTTACCAATTGGTTAATCGTGGGCATCTTTTTTTACCTCTCCTTTTCCCAAAAATTTAACAAGCCCTTTATATACAACCTTTTTAAAATATGTCAAGGGGGACTTTAAAACTAGTATGACTTCTTCCCTCAAAATGTCAGCAGCGATGAAATATCAGTTGCGTCCTACTCATAAATCCAGAAGCCCTTTTTCTTCAACTACAGATCTTATATTTTTAATGTTTAATGTTTAAAATATAACACATCTTTTTATAATGTTAAATTCCTTGAAAAATCTAAAAGGCGCATTTTATTTTTAATGTATGGCTACCCTTGCAGAAAGACTAAGACCAAACACCTTAGAAGAGTTTGTGGGTCAAAGACACCTCTTCGAAGAGAAGGGACTCATCAATCTGCTACTGAGGAGAGGAAAACCCTTCTCGTTAATCCTTTGGGGACCTCCTGGAACAGGGAAAACAAGCCTTGCGTATCTTATTGCCAAAAAGTTCGTTGCCCATTTTCAAGCAATAAGTGCAGTAGATTCCACTCTTAAAGACTTAAAAGATTTACTCTTCCAGGCAGAGAAACTAAAAAAATTAGGACAAAGGACTATAATCTTCGTAGATGAGATTCACCGTTTTAATAAGGCACAACAGTCCTTTTTGCTACCCTATGTAGAGAGGGAGGATATCTTACTTTTTGGGGCTACCACCGAAAACCCATCATTTGAGGTTATTGGCCCATTACTCTCTCGAGTAAAGGTAATCAAACTTAATCCCCTAAGTGTTGAAGATATATTGACCCTCCTTAAAAGGGCTTTGCAGGACAAAGAAAGGGGCTACGGAGAGGCTAACCTGAAAGTGGAAGAAGAGGTTTTAAGAGCAATAGCCATAGCCTCATCTGGTGATGGGCGATTCGCTTTAAACACTTTAGAGATACTAGTTGAGGGATTGGTTAGTAGTGGTCTTAGTGAAATCAGATATTTAGACATCACAGAGAGTCTCCTTTCCAAACCCCTTCTTTATGATAAAAGTGGAGAGGAGCACTATAACCTCCTATCTGCCTTTCATAAAAGCCTGAGAGGTAGCGATCCTGACGGAGCCATCTATTGGATGGTGCGGATGTTAAAAGCTGGCGAAGATCCTCTCAATGTTGCAAGAAGGATGTTGGTTTGTGCCGCCGAAGATGTAGGCCTTGCTGATCCCATAGCACTTTTAGTTGCTCTATCGGCTTTTGAGGCCTATGACATACTAGGGTCTCCCGAAGGAGAGATAGCCCTTGCAATGGCTGCCCTTTATATTGCCCTGGCTCCAAAAAGCAACTCGGCTTACCTTGCTTTAAAGGAGGCAGAGGCTGAGATTGAGAAATCTGGCTATCAGGAAGTGCCCCTACATCTGCGTAACGCTGTAACCCTTCTAACAAAAAAATTAGGTTACGGAGAAGGATACCTCTATCCCCATGATTTCAGACGGGCCTTTGTTAAACAGCTATACTTACCTGAGACCCTCAAAGAAAAACGCTTCTATAAACCCAGGGCCCAGGGCTTAGAGAAAAAACTAAAAAGAAGATTCATGAGAATGTGGAGTAAATTCAAAAACCTTGGTTAAAACCCTTAAGATCTGGAAAAAAGGAAATACTCTTAAGTTTTTCACATCCGTATTTGTTCTTATCATAAGTCTGCTAAGCCTTTTTCAACTCTTTTACTTTAAATACTATCTTGACAAAACGGTAAATACAAAGGTTGTGAATACCCTCAATCTTATAGAAACTAAACTTTTTGACTATGTGAGGTTTCTTGAGAATTATTACAAAGTTCCATTTTTGCCTGAATTCGCAGAACTTCCTGAGAGCAAGGGCTGGCTTCTTGATCTGGTGGATTTTTTAGAGGATCTTTTTAAAAGGGAAAAGTTCATCAGTTTGGCCCTATTCTATCAAAAAGACCTCTTTTTATCTTGGAACTATGAGGAATCCTCTCTTCCCTTTGCTAAATGTGAAGATCGTATAGTTAGAGAGGAATCCAAACTAAAGGCCTTTAAACTCTCTAAAATCGAAAACAGAGAATACTGCATATACCTTACCCTTGATATATCCTATTACTATCAGACCTTTATAAAGTATTCTCTTATGGTCCTGTTTTTTAACACTTTGGTCCTGGTGATTATCTTCTATCTCTATCATTATGCGGTGAAGAGCGAAGAAAAACAAAGGGAGATTGAAAGGAAACTTCAAGCGGAGAGAGAACTCGCCCTTTTGGGAAGAATGGCTGGCACTTTGGCTCACGAATTAAGGAACAGTCTAAATAATCTTTTTTTAATACTGCAGACAGGTTTTTCAGATCACAGCATGCAAAGGGATTACCAAGGAAAACTGCATGGTGAAATAAAGAGAATCCTTGATTGGACTCAGGATATACTTCTTTTTCATAAGAGTATAAACCTTCAACCGACTTTCTTTTCGGGAGAGACACTTCTTTATGACCTCAAGCTTTTTGCAGCTACCTTGCAGTCTTATAAAACTTTTATCTTTGAGGTCAAAGGTGAAATCAAAGAACTCTGGGGAGATTCCTTTTGGCTAAAGAAAGCTCTAGAGAATCTCATAAAAAATGCCTTTGATGCCATCGAGAAAGAGGGTGTTATTAAAATTACTGTCAATAGGTCAAAGGACAACTTTGTAATTGAGATCTATGACAACGGACCTCCGATTGATCCTCAGATACAGGAGAAAATCTTTGATCCTTTCTTTACCACTAAGAAGGAGGGCTTTGGTTTAGGCCTTTATCTTGTAAAAAAAATCATGGAAGCCCATCATGGAAGAATTGAAATAGAAAATTTGCCTGAGGGTGGTAAAATTTTTAGATTAATCTGGAAACCCTTATGAGAAAAGAATCCCTTCTCATAGTTGAAGATGAGAAATTACAAAGAGAGATCTTAGAGGACTATCTCTCTCAAAAGGGATATTCCCTTTACCTTGCAGAAAGTCAAGAGAAAGCCAAGGAGATTCTTCAAAGTAAAGATGTAAATCTAATTCTCCTTGACTGGAGACTACCAGACGGGGATGGCTTAGATCTCCTTGATCATATTAAGCAGACATATCCCCATATTCCCGTCATTATGATCACAGCCTTTGCAAGCATTGAACATGCAGTCCTATCCATGAAGAGAGGGGCATATTATTATCTTGCCAAACCCATAAACTTAGAGGAACTTACTCTTATTCTGGAGAGGGCGCTGAAGGAATTTAAACTCACTAAAGAGATCTACTTACTCAAAGAACGCCTTAAATACCTTTCTAAGGGGGAGTTTGAGGCTATCGAGGGAGTTATTGCTGAGAGCCAGGGGATGAAAAGGGTCTTAGCTTTGGTTAACAAGGTTGCAGATACCCAAGCACCTGTTCTAATAACGGGGGAGTCTGGAACTGGAAAAGAGGTTATAGCTAAACTTCTACACCAACTGGGTTCGAGAAAAGATGGCCCATTTATAAAGATTAACTGTGCAGCCATTCCTGAAACCCTCCTTGAAGCAGAACTCTTCGGGTATGAAAAAGGTGCCTTCACCGGTGCTCATCAGTCAAAACCTGGACTTTTTGAGTTAGCTGAGGGTGGAACCTTACTTCTTGATGAAATAGGAGAAATGCCCCTTTCTCTCCAATCAAAACTGCTAAGGGTTTTACAGGATAACACCTTTAGAAGGTTAGGAAGTTTAAGGGAACTCAAAGTGAACTTTCGCCTTGTTACTGCAACCAATCGTGTTCTTACTGAGATGATTCGTGAAGGTTCCTTTAGAGAGGATCTCTTTTGGAGACTGAATGTTATCAACATCCACATACCCCCTCTTAGGGAGAGAAAGGAGGACATCCTTCCTCTGGCAAGACATTTCATAGATAAGTTCAATCAAAAATACGGAAAAAGAGTAAAAGAGCTAACCAAGGAGGCTGTCAATGCTCTGCTCAATCACAGTTTTCCCGGCAATGTCAGAGAGCTGGAAAACCGCATAGAAAGAGGTATAATCTTGGCAGAGGAGGATATTCTCACCAGGGAAGACCTAGGTTTTACCGAAGAGGGGTACAGAAAGGAAAACTTGGTAGACAAGCTTCTAAAATTACCTTTAGAGGAAGCAGTTGAGCTCCTAGAAAAGATTCGCATAACTGAGGCCCTGGAGAAGGCCCAGGGAGTAAAGGTTCGTGCTGCAGAACTTTTGGGCATAACCGAAAGGATGCTTCGCTATAAATTAGAGAAATACAGTTTAGGAGGCTGAGATGAACTCCCTCAGAGATATAGATCCAGAGATAGCGGATTTAATTGAGAGAGAAACCGATCGTCAGGAATATCAGCTGGAGATGATAGCCTCAGAGAATTTAGCCTCAACGGCTGTTATGGAAGCCGAGGGTTCCACACTTATGAACAAATACGCTGAGGGCTATCCAGAGGCTCGCTACTACGGTGGTTGTGAATATGTAGATGCTGTAGAAAAATTGGCCATCGAGAGGCTTAAGCTCCTTTTTGGGGCGGAGTACGCTAACGTTCAGCCCCACTCAGGGACACAGGCTAACATGGCGGTATTCTTTGCAGTTCTTAATCCGGGAGACACCATCCTTTCCATGAATCTCTCCCACGGGGGACATCTCTCCCATGGATCTCCTGTTAATTTCTCTGGCAAACTTTACAAAATAGTTCACTATGGAGTTTCAAGGGAAACTGAAATGCTTGACTATGAGGAGATAAGAAGTATAGCTTTAGCCGAACGGCCAAAGTTAATAATAGCTGGGGCCAGTGCCTATCCAAGAGTAATTGACTTTGAGGCCTTTTATCAAATAGCTTCAGAGGTGAAAGCCTATTTACTTGTGGATATGGCTCATATAGCAGGCTTGGTTGCAGCTGGTATTCATCCTTCACCAATCCCCTATGCTGATTTTGTTACCTCAACCACCCATAAGACCTTGCGTGGTCCTCGAGGAGGCTTTGTCTTATGTAAAGAGAGATATGGCAAACTTATTGACAAGATCGTCTTTCCAGGGATACAGGGTGGACCACATATGAACATCATAGCTGCGAAGGCAGTATGTTTCAAGGAAGCCCTCAGAGATGAATTTAAGAGATATCAACAGCAGGTAGTTATTAACGCCAAAGCCATGGTCAAAGTCTTCATGGAAAGAGGCTTTAGAGTAGTATCAGGGGGGACGGACAACCATCTTATTCTTGTAGATGTCTCCTCTCGAGGCTTAACCGGTGCAAAGGCCGAAAAGTCTCTGGAAGAAGCTGGAATCACTGTAAACAAAAATGCCATCCCCTTTGATCCTCTTCCTCCCAAGATCACAAGTGGGATTAGAATTGGCACTCCTGCTATCACTACGAGAGGACTCAAAGAAAATGAAGCAGAAGAGGTGGCCCATTTCATCTGTGACGTCCTTATGAACCCTGAAGATGAAAACCTAAAGAGAGCGGTCAGAGAAAAGGTCAAAGAAATCTGCCTTAAGTTTCCCTTCTACCGGAAGTGAAGCATGTTCAGACCGGATTGGCACGAATATTTTATGCTTGTTGCCAAGCTTGTGGCCATACGTTCTGGATGCAACTCCAGACCAACAGGGGCGGTAGTGGTCAAAGATAAAAGGATTTTGGCCACTGGATACAACGGTCCAATGCCTGGTGCCTGGCACTGCACTGATAAAGGCCCAAGCTATTGTTTTCGAAGAGAGAAGGGTATCCCTGATATCGACAAATACAATTTTTGTAGGGCAAGTCATGCCGAGGCCAACGCCATAGCACAAGCGGCACGCTTTGGTATATCCCTTGAAGGTGCAACTCTTTACTGCACCTTAGCTCCTTGCTATGTATGTCTAAAACTCATTGCCAGTGCAGGTATCAAAGAGGTATACTACGAATACGACTACGAGAGCAGAGACTTTGAAAGGGACACCTTTTGGAGGGAGGCTATAAAGGAGGCTGGATTAAGAGTTTTTCAGCAGGTCAAGGTATCTGAGGATACTCTCCTTGGGGTTCAGAGAATTCTTGAATTCCCTACGTCCCAGAGAAGGCTTCCAGCAACTACATGATCAAATCTCAAA
Organism: Caldimicrobium sp.; assembly: GCA_025060015.1. Lineage (GTDB taxonomy): Bacteria > Desulfobacterota > Thermodesulfobacteria > Thermodesulfobacteriales > Thermodesulfobacteriaceae > Caldimicrobium. Next base: position 9,328 of record JANXDB010000053.1, read on the forward strand.
AACTCCTTTCAGAGTCCTTTTGATATAAAGGCCTCAATTCAGGGGATCTTGATGTGGGGATTTAGAAGTCCCTTGGGGTCAAAAAGGGCCTTGATTTTTCTCATAAGCTCCAGCTGAACTTCATCTAGTTCCCAGAGAAGATAATTTCTCTTAGTGTAACCGACTCCGTGTTCACCTGATAGAGTCCCTGCAAGATCTAAAACCTTACTCAGAATGACCTCTCTAGTTTTCTTAGCCTCCTCTTCTTGGCCTTCGCTGTAGATAAGATTGACATGAAAATTGCCGTCACCGGCATGGCCGTATGCTGAGATGTAAAAGTCTGCCCTTTTCTCTAACTCTCTTAGAAACATTAAAAATTCTTCTAATGCCCTCCTTGGAACAACCACATCATCTGATATCTTCTTAGAACCAAGATTTCTCATAGAAGGAGACATACTCCTTCGCACTTCCCACATCTCCTCTATATTTCTTTCCTCTTCAGCCCTCTCGAAAGCTACCTTGTTTTCTCGAAAGATCTTCTCAACCCTTTCTTTAGTGTCCTCTACTTCTCTTTCAGTCCCATCGATTTCAATCAAAAGCAAAGCCTCAGTATTAGAGTCTATAAAACTCAGCTTCTTTCTGAGGGCTAATAGAGAGGTTCTATCGATGAATTCTGCACAGGCTGGTGTAATTCCCTTCAATAGGATGTCCTTTAACAGAGCAAGGGCAGATATTTCTGAGTCAAAGTAAGTTAAGAATAGAACTCTTTTTTCAGGAAGAGGAATAAGCTTTAGCTGTATTTCCAGAAACAAGCCCAAGGTTCCCTCGGAACCGACAAAGAGAGGTGTTAAATTATATGGGACAACCCCTTTAAGAGTGCCTGGACCGGTCTTAAGCCGAGACCCACCAATCAATCCCACAAGGAGGGACAAAACATAGTCCTTAGTGGTGCCGTATTTCAATCCCCTCGGGCCTCCAGCACCGGTTGCCACATTACCTCCAATGGTTGAAAAGGCATAGCTTGCAGGATCAGGTGGGTAGAAAAGACGATGTTTCTTTAGTTCCCTTTTGAGATCACCATTTAGCACTCCAGGCTCTACGATTACTGTTCTATCATCGACATTCAATTCCAATATCCGGTTCATACGGGCAAAGGAGACCACTAGGCCCCCCAAAATAGAAAGAGGACTTCCGGTAGTGGCAGTCCCACTACCTCTGGGAGTAACTGCAAAATTGTATCTATCTGCAAGTTTAAGTATTTCCAGGACCTCCTCTTTTGTCTCAGGCAAAGCCACTGCAGCAGGTAAAAAGGTTAGAGAGGAGGCATCAAAGGCGTATGGATAGAGATCTTCCTCTCTGTCTAACAGTCTTTTGCCCAAAAGACTCTTGAGTTCTTTGAGGGCCTGATCACTTGGCGTTAATTGATAGATCATAGGAATCGTTATCTAAGTTAATTGATTCCTGAGAATGAGAAGAAAATTCTGTTGACAGTTCTTTGAAAAGAAACTCCATCTGAAATTTAAAGCTTCTATCCTCTTCCAGTCTTCTCTCAAAACTCTTTAGATGATGAATTACTGTAGAATGTTCCTTGTGCAATAATTTAGCAATATCCTTTAAGCTTTTTTGGGCTAAATTCTTCAGGAGATAGATAAGAGTCTTTCGAGCAAGAGTAATATTCTTCTTTCTAGAAGAAGAGAGGATCTCATCCTTTGTTAACCGATAAAATCTACTTACTCCATCCAGTATAATCTCTAATTCAAAATTATCCTCCCTTGACAGGACTACCTCTGATAGGAGTTCCTTTGCAAGGGTCAGTGATATGGGTTCATTTAACAGGGCAGCCCTGGCAATGAGGCCTAACACTATACTTTCCAGTTGTCTGATATCTCCTCTGATGTGTCTTGCAAGATAGTCCACCACCTCATAGGGAAATTTATAACCCTCCTTTTTGGCCTTAAAGCGAATAATTTTCTTTCGGGTCTCTAAGTCAGGTTGATTTAAACGCACAATGAGGCTTGCATTTAACCTTGATCTTAGGGAACTATCAAGAGATTCGAGTTCCTGGGGAAGTCTGAGGGAGGTGAAAACCACCGTTTTTCCTGAATCCAGGAGATAATCGAGAAGTAAAGCCAGTTCAGTTTGCGTAAAATCCTTTCCAGAGAGGAAATGGACTCCATCAAGCAATAGAAGATCACAGTTATTTTGGATGTTTTTCTTGAAATTATCTATCTGACCTGCTTTAAGATGTTTGATCAGGTGATTGAGGAAATCTTGAGCTGTGAAATAATAAACCCTTTGGCAACCCTTGTTGATAAGGTCATTACCTATTGCCTGTGTAAGATGGGTCTTACCAAGGCCGTAATTACCACAGAGGTAAATGAAATAACCTGCTGGTCTGTCCTCTACTAAGCGGGTGCAGACCTTGTAGGCAAACTCATTGCATTTACCTACTACAAAGTTGTCTAAGGTGTATTTTTTAGACAACCTTTTTCCCAGCAAATCCATGGGATTATAAGGCAAAGACATCTGTTCTCCCTGAGGAGAATTCCGAACCAAAAATTCATAACCTGATAAACCCTCTTCAGCGATGAGTTTTTGTAAAAGTGTGTGATAGTTTTCCCTCAACCAGTTTTTGACAAACTCATTTGGTAGTTCCAACAAAAGCCTGTTTTCCCGAATTTCACCCTTTAGTTCAGAAAACCAGACCTGATAGATATTATGGGGAAGTCTATCCTTAATCCTATCCCTTAAATAATCCCAGGTGAGCACCTTACTCTTTTGCATAGTTATCCCCCACCCACTATCAGAAAGGATATTTACTATAGATAACATCAAAAACCTTAAATGCCAACTTTAACCAATTTTTAAAAAAACTATAACCTGAATTCTCTCTTTGTCTAAGGAAAATATCGTTATATCAAGAGACTAAAAAGAATTGCTCTCTAGCCTGAGTTAATTCTTGAGTTTTAGAACAAGTAATGGTGCATATCTCAAACACAATAAAATTGAACCTCAAATTTTTTTCTCTTTTTTGTAATTTTTCTTTAATTTTCTTTTTCTTAAGGAAATACATTAAAACAGGGACTTATGAGGGCTATCTTTTCCAGCAGGCGATTTCCTGAAGAGTCTCCTTCTCCTTTAATGGTGGTTCCATCTCTTGACATATCTTTTCTACTTCGGGACAGCGTGGATGAAAGGCACAACCCTTCGGTCTGTTGAGAGGGCTTGCTGGTTCACCTCTGAGATAAAGAGTTGCTGGCGGCTTGTTTGCAAAGGGATCGGGGTAAGAACTGAAAAGGAGCAGGGTGTAAGGATGATGATCAATCTTGTAAAAGAGACGAGGATGAAAGGTTTCAACAGCTCTGCCCAAATACATCACCGTGATCTTGTCAGCCATCTCCAGTGCTACTGGAAGAGAGTGGGTTATAAGTAAATAACTGAGGTTGTATTGTTTCTTCAAATCCATGAGGAGATTGAGTATCTGACTCTGGATGGTCATATCCAGAGCTGAGGTTGGTTCATCCAATACGATGAGAGATGGATTGGTAATTAAGGCTCTAGCTAGGGCAACCCTTTGTCTTTGTCCGCCACTCAACTGATGGGGAAAACGCTCCAAATATTCCTTAGAAAGACCTACCCTCTCAAGGTAGTCACTGACCACTTCAAGGGTTCTTTTTTTTTCCTCTGGATAATTCAAAACAAAGGGCTCCATCAGTATTTCCTTGATTTTGAATCTGGGGTTTAAAGAGGCAAAACTGTCTTGGAAAACCGCCTGAATTTTGGGACGAAGTACTTTATAAGTCTTTTTATCAAGATCACTCACCCGTTGACCAAACCACAGGATCTCTCCCTCATCTGGCTTTTCAATGTCTAAGACTATCCTCCCAAGGGTGCTCTTGCCACATCCACTTTCACCTAAAATAGCCTGGACTTGACCTTGGGGAATTTCCAAAGATACATTTAGTAGAGCATAAAAGGCAATTTTTCTAAAAATAGACGTTCTCACATGATAGATCTTAGATACCCCTCTTACTTGAACTATGGGCTCTACTTTTTCAATCATAGAGAAAGCACCTTATGAGATGATCATGATCGATCTCAATCAAGGAGGGCTTCTCTTTAAGTCCCCTTTCGCAGGCAACGGCACATCTAGACCAGAATTCACAACCTTCTTTCGAGGGTTTCTCTTCGTGTTTCTGAACAACAACTGGGCTCTTTTCTCTTCCTGGATATGAAGAGAAGAGCAGTTGAGTATATGGATGACAGGGCTTTGTAAAGATCTTTTCAGTAGGTGCTGCCTCTACGATCTGACCTTGATAATATACCAAGATTCTATGGGCTAACCACCTCAACACTCCCAGATCATGAGTAATAAAGAGGATACTTAGGCCAAGCTTTGAATTGAGTCTCCTCAGAAGTTCTATTATCTGCATCTGGATAGTGAGATCGAGGGCAGTGGTAGGCTCATCAGCTATAAGTAATTTGGGAGAGCAAAGTATGCTCATAGCAATCATCACTCTTTGCCTCAGACCACCGGATAGCTCATGAGGATAGTTCTTGAGTCTAAGCTCTGGATCAGGTATACCTACTTCTCTTAGAGTCTTAATAACTAAATCTTGGGCAGAGGGACCTTTTAGACCCAAGTGGTAGTATAGTATTTCCTTAAGTTGATCTCCTACTGTTAGGACAGGATTTAAGGTGCTTAAGGGATCTTGAAAGATAATAGAAATCTTTTTTCCCCTTATCTTCTGTAACTCCTGAAAAGAGAGGCTAAGGAGCTCTTTACCATCAAAGATTATCTCTCCAGAGGTGATCTTTAGATTGGCGGGCAAGAGACCTAAAACAGAGAGGGCAGTGAGAGATTTCCCGCTTCCGCTTTCTCCTAAAACTCCCAGAATCTCACCGTGATTAAGAGAAAAGGATATACCCTTGAGTAAGTAAGTTGAATTCTCAGTTGAAGTAACAAATAGATCTTGGACTTTAAGTAAGGGCATTCAGATTTTATGATTCAGGCTCACGAGCCTGACAAAAAACCTATCTTCAACCTCCTCCACAGGCTCTAAGCTCAGCCGCCATGATTTCATAGGCTGTGGCTGGTCTAGCCTCAAGGATATCAATCTTCATAGCCACTTCCTTACCTGCAGCGGGATGATTAAAATCGGCCTTAACCTTGCCATCTTTTACATCCAATACCTTGAAAAAAGTCCTTGACCCGTAGGGTGAGACCTCCTCATACCACTCACCTGGAATTATCTTCTCTGGATGCTTCAGTGATTCTAAGGAGATCTCCTTGACAAGATAAGAAAGATGAGGCCCGTAGGCAGATTGATGGGGGATGATAACCTCTACCTTCTCTCCTGCACTTTTTCCCTCGATAGCCTTCTCAATAACCGCTGGAATGACTTCTCTTCCCATTATAAATGCTACTTCAAAGGGCTTGGAGAACCATGATGGAGTCTTTTCTCCTACAATCTCTAAGGAGTATCTTAGTCTGACATAGGCATCTTTCTCTATTTTCATATCTTTCATTTCCCCCTCCCCTGGTGATTTTGGTTTTGAAAACTAAACAAAGTAATAGTAATTTACAACTCTTTTAACAAAAAATCAAGAAGTGCCATATGGAACCACATTTTGTTTTCTGCTTGGTCCCAAACCACAGACTTTGGACCTTCAAGAACCTCCTCTGTTATTTCCTCTCCTCGATGGGCTGGAAGACAGTGAAGCACTATAGCATTGGGATGAGCAAGTTCCAAAAGGCTTGTATCTAAAGTGAATCCTCGAAAGGCTCTCCTTCTCCTCTCAGTTTCCTTCTCCTGTCCCATACTAATCCATACGTCGGTGTTGATAATCTTTGCCCCTTTGAGTGCCTGCCGAGGATCATGAATAATCTCAATTTGAGCTTTAAATCTATCATTTGCCTCTCTAAGTAGATATTCAGAGGGCTCAAAACCCTCAGGAGAGCATATCACCAGAGGAAAACCGAGTATTGCAGAAGCTTCTATCCAGGAATGAGCCACATTGTTACCGTCTCCAAGCCATACGATCTTGTCCCTGTAAAGATCTCCACCTTTTTCTAGAACGGTCATTATATCGGATAAAACTTGGCAGGGATGAAATTGATTAGAAAGGCCATTTATCACAGGAATATCAGAGTATCTAGCAAACTCATCGATGGTTTCCTGATCATAGGTCCTAAGAACCACTGCGTCCACATAACGGGATAGCACCCGGGCGGTATCCTTTATAGGCTCTCCCCGTGAAAGCTGAAGATCCTGTTTTGAGAGAAAAATACTATCTCCACCAAGCCTCATCATGGCAGTCTCAAAGGAGATCCTAGTTCTTGTGGACGCCTTTTCAAAGATGAGGGCTAGGATCTTACCCTTCCATTCACTGCCTCGATGTTTAACTCTCTTCCACTTTAAAGCTTGTCCAATTATTGCCTCTATCTCCATTTTCTCTAGATCCCAAATTCGGGTGAAATGTCTTGAACTCATTTCTGTCCTCTTCTTGATAAGGTTAAAGTTTTTATTATAACTGAGAATGTGGATTTGCAAATCTAAAACAAGGTCTTTTAACAAAAATCCATTATAGTTTTTTAAAAAAAATCCGATAATATAAAAAGGGTTTAACCATGAATGACCTAAGGGTTCTGTCCTCATTAGAGCTCTTATTTGAAAATATAGCTAAGGCTACCTCAAAACGACCAAAAATAAATTCACAGTCCAAACCTTCATCCTTTGTATTAAGACCTGCGGAGAAAAGTGAAGTCTCAGGTTCATTAAATGATGTTACTTCTACCAAGCCAAATTTTTTCATAAACCTTGAAAAGATAAACCAAGTATTGCTCAGTATTAACAAAGCACTTGAAATTGAGATAGACAAGGATTTACAGTACCCAATTTACAAAATAATAGATACTACTACCAAGGAGGTTTTAAGACAGATACCCTTAAAAGATATAGTGGATTTCAAAAGGGCTTTATACGAGTTTCTAAAAGAGGTTTCTAAAGAGAAAGATACCCCTCTCAAGGGTATAGTATTAGAAAAGGAGGTTTAAGATGGCTGATACGTACATAAGTAACATAACAGGTATGTTAGATGTGGAAGCTTTAGTTAAAAATCTTACCACAGCTAAGCAGAAACAAATTCAAAAATTGAATCAAGATAAGGCTCTAGCACAGGCTAAATCTTCCTCGATAAACAACTTTCTTTCAGGTATCAGGGAGCTTAATTCTTTTCTCCAAAAATTAAAAATCGATGATCTCTTCAAAGAAAAAAAGGCCTCAGTGAGTGATCCGAGCATAGTTAGTGTAAAGGTTTCTGAGAAAACCCCAAATGTTAACTTTAAATTAAAAGCTATAGGTCTTGCCCAAGGAGAACTCAGGGTAACTTCTGCTGGAGTGAATAACTTATCTGAAACACTATCCTCAGCAACCTTTTCCATTAAATATTGGACCTCTGCCAATTCTTTTCAGGAGACCATTATTAATTTTAACGGCGGAACTTTACAAGATCTTGTAAATACCATAAATCAATCTCAAAGTAAAATTGAGGCTAGTATTTACTTTGACGGCACTTCCTATAAACTTCTACTGGCAGAGAAAGATGTGGGTGCATCAAGCAAAGAAACTGATCAGCTCAACAGCAGTTATGTCATAGAGATGTCCTCTGGGACCCTGCCCTACCAATTAGGAGATCTCTCTGTAACCTTACAGGAAGCTAAAAACGCCAGAATCAAAATTGGTCAAGACTCAAGCACCGAAATAACCAGTGCCACCAATACCTTTAAAGATGTAATATCTGGCTTAGAAATAACTCTTCAAAAGACCTCTAACGAATTTGTGCAAATAAACATCGACGATAATTATGAAAGAGCCAATTCCTCTCTTAATGAACTCTTTAATAGGATAAATGGGATCTTAAACCTTTCAAAGGAGTTGACTGACAAAGGAGCCCTTTTTCAGGGCAACTTCACTTTGACACAGGTAAAAAGACAACTGTTTAACTTGACTAATGCCTTACAGAAATTGGGTTTAGTAGAGATAAATGAATCTGGACAATATTCTTTGAATACCACCAATCTCAACAATCTGATCAGAAATAATAATATTGATGATATAAAGGAAGCCTTAAGTATAACCCAGTTACAACTGAGCAATTATCTGGAAGGTATATCTAAAACCCTTCAATCATACGTAAGCAACCAAGATAAACAGATAAAAACATTAGACAAGAGGCTTGAAACCCTAGCCAGAACTTTAGTCAAAGAGGAGGAAAAGTTAAGGTTGACCTTTACGAAGATAGAAAGCCTTATGTATGAAAACTCTCAACTGAGAAACAGATTAGAAAACTTTATGGTTTCCTTAAATGAGAATAAAAAATAAATATTAAAGTTTTTTGCCTTTTAACCGATGTTATCTTAATAAAAAAGGAGGGATAGGATGCTAAACCCAAATAGTAACTATCTCGAAAAAGAAGTTCTTCAAGCCTCTCCAATAGACCAGATTCTTTTACTTTATAACAAAGCATTGACTTCACTTAAAATGGTTAAGTCTGTCATAGAAAAGCCAAGCCTCACCCCGGAGGAAGTCAAAATCAAAGCAGAAGCCCTAAGTAAAGCAGTGGACATACTTATATACCTAAAGGCAGTCCTTGACCATGAAAAGGGTGGCCAAGTGGCCAAAAATTTGGATGAAATATATGGTATTTTAATTGAGGAACTTGTCAGATTTAACTTTAGTAACGATACAAAAGTATTGAATGATACCATTGAAATATTAGATAACATGAAAAAAGCTTGGCAAGATATAAGGGGTGGGATCACTTTTCAAAGACCCATTGGGAAAGCCCAAACAAAAGCTTTCTAATTCAATTCTTGGAAGAAAGCTTGTTTAAATCTTTAAGAGAGAGATTATTAGACATAGAACTACTTATCAAGGAAAAAAATTGGGACAAGGCCCATACCTTATACAAGGAAATAGAGGAGAATTGGGAAAACTTAATAAAGAATCTTTCCCAAGAAGAAGCCAATCAAGCACTAAAGATAATTAACTTTATAGAAGTTTTACTACAGGAAAACCTTGAAACTTTAAGGATTGGATCTAAACATCTAGAGAGCCTTAAGACTTATAACAAGTTTCGTTAAGTCCTTCTGTCGGTAAAATATGCAGAACCTATCATTGATTTCACAACTTTTTTCACTTGGGAAGCTCGTTCAGCAATCTCCCCAATATGTTTAAATTTGCCCTTCACCACAGGTACAATAGCTATGGAGATAGATGGTAGAGGGAACTCAGTCAGTCTTCCTAACCTGTCTTTAGTAACAAAATAACCTCTTTCTGAATCCTCTTTGTTTAGAAAAGATGGTAAGATGAGTGTAAAATTATTAATTATTTCCTGTGAAATTTTCTCTACTAACTCCATGGGCGCTATAAATACGAAATCATCACCTCCAATATGCCCCACAAAACCTTCTTTTGTGAATTTATTGACCACGGTCGTTAATATGCGGGCCACATTTTTGATTAACTCATCTCCCTTGGCAAATCCATAAAGATCATTATAAGCCTTAAAATTATCCAAATCCACATAGGCAATACCAAAAGGCTTCTTGCTATCTAAGAGTCTAAGTAAATTTTTCTCGATGGAGACATTACCTGGCAGTCCTGTAAGGGGATTGTTGTCAGAAATCCTCTCAATCCTCATAAGGCAAAGCTCGATTCTCAAAATGGTCTCCTCTGGGGAAGAATCCAGTAGTAGAATATCATCTATTGCTTGCAAGTATCTTCTTACTGAATCCACATTAAGATCCCGTAAAATCACTATCAGAGGAAGTCTAACTAAGTTGAAGTAGATCTTGATGTCATTGATCAGCATCTCTAAACCCTGTGGTGATCTCTCATAGTGATAAAGAATAAGATCTGGAGGTGTGAAAAGTATTGCGTCAAAAAAAGTCTCAAGTTTTGTAAAGACCTTTATGCGAAAATACGAGCTCATCTGATCTTTCCAAAGACTAAATATTTGGTTTGAACCCCAATATGCGTAGATAATCTTTTTTTTAGCTGTTTTCTTTACAGGCATTATGACAGCTCGTTTTTGAGTTCTTCGGTAAAGAATTTGAGCTCATAGAGCTTGGGCTCTAAAGAGAAAAAAATCTCTTTAATTTCCGGTAAAGAAATTTTCAATATCTTCAAGCTCTCTACCATTAGGCGTGGAACTCTTTCATAGAGGGTTTCCCCGTATCCCCTTGCGTGAAGTAGAAAATCTGACAGATGTATTATTGAGGCTTCTTTTTTGTATTTTTTTGTAAGATCTAAGTTATGATGGGCAAGAACTGCTTCTATTAACCTCTCAGGGATATTCCACTGGGACATAAGGAATGCCCCAACTTCAGCATGATCGAGCCCCAGAGTTGCTCTCTCTGCCTCTAAAGGATCCTTTCCTTGTTTAATCAACTTCTCAATCTCTGCATGTTCCTCTTTAAAAGCCACCTTTTCAATTACTCTGCCTAAGTCGTGCAGTAATCCTGCAGTGGCTATCTCCTGGGCATCTTTCATTTCAAGCCGTTCAGCTATGATCTTGCAACAGGCTGCTACCCCTATGGAATGTTCCCATAAGCCGACATCTTGCTTGTGTATGATATCAAAAATAGAAGAGGTCATCACAAGGATCTTCAATACATTCATTCCCAAAAGCATCATAGCCTGATTAACAGTGGAGACCTTTCTTGGAAATCCATAAAAAGCTGAATTTGCTAATCTTAAAACTTTAGTGGTGATGACCTGATCTTTTTCAATTAATTCAGCGATTTGATTTAATGAAGTCCTTTCGTCTTCTATCATTTTACATAGCTTTTGAACCACCGGTGGCAACGTGGGAAGCCCTTCTAATTTTCTCAACTTCTTTTTGACTTCCTTTCGCTTTTCTGAAATATCAATCATAATCTAACCTTTGTTACTAAACTTTTGTAGAAGCAATTCTCTGATGATCTCTTTTATCTGCAAAAGAGTTTCATCCGTTACATTTTCAAATCTCTTTTCAAGCTCTGATAACTCCGTTTCCAGTGTCTTCTCCCAAGGAAGCTTTACAGGAGTTCCCTCAACACTAATATAACTTACACCTAATTCCTGAAATCTTTTTAGCATTTCCTCTGTTAGCTCTATGCCCTTTCCACAGAGCACTCTTCCCTGGGAATCAACTACCTCCTCATAGGTCTTCATGCCTGGCTTAATATAATGTAAAGGAAGTCTCTGCATAAATACTCTTTTATATAACTTTATTTAAGCTATACTCTATAATACCCTGAACACCTAACTCTATTAGTTGAGGTACTAAATCTCTCACCTCTTTTTCGGAAACTACAATTTCTAAGGCATACCAGTTTTGATCGTAAAGCTTGGCAATAGTTGGAGAAGTAATGCTGGGTAGAAGAGCGATTACCCTCTCCAAGTTATTTGCCGGAACATTCATCTTTAGCCCCACCCTTTTGTGAGAATTTAGGGCACCTTTAAGCAAGAGCGCCAATTGCTGAATTTTCTTTCTCTTCCATGGATCTTCCCAAGAATTAGAATTAGCAATGAGTTGAGGATAGGTAATAAGCATCTCATGTATTATCTTTAATCCGTGGGCCTTTATGGTACTTCCTGTTTCTGTGACCTCAACTACCGCATCACAAAGTCCTTGCACCACTTTGGCTTCAGTTGCCCCCCAAGAATAGCTCACTTCAACGGGTATCCCTAGGTTCTCAAAATATCGCCTAGTATAATTAACTAGCTCTGTACTTATCCTCTTCCCCCTTAAATCTTCAAGCTTTTCAATACCCGAATCCTCCTTTACTGCAATGACCCATCTTGCTGGCCTCTTACTAACTTTGGAATAAGGAAGGTCCTCGACTAAAATTACCTGTGAATCGTTATCATAGATCCAATCCTTGCCAGTTATTCCAGCATCAAGTATACCTGCTTCTACATATTTACTCATCTCCTGAGGTCTACAGATGACCAGATTAAGCTCTGGATCATCCACCACTGGAAAGTAGCTACGATGATGGACCTCTATGGTCCATCCTGCCTTTTCAAAAAGTTCAATAGTGGACTTCTCTAGACTACCCTTGGGAATCCCAAATTTAAGAACCTTTTCCATAGATCTCCTCCGGATCTACAACCCTATTTTCGACAATCTCTAAAGCGTTATCCTCTTTGACCCTTCTAAAAAAACAAGATTCATAACCCTCATGGCAAGTAGGTCCATGGGGATTAACCTTGATCAAAAGGGTATCAAGGTCACAGTCGATCAGGATCTCCACAACCTCAAGCACGTGCCCAGAGGACTCACCCTTCATCCAGAGTTTTTTTCTACTTCTACTATAAAAATGGACCTTTTTTGTAGTTAAGGTCTCTCTATAGGCCTCTTCATTCATATAACCAAGCATCAAAACCTTTCCAGTATTGGCATTCTGAATCACAGCTGGAATGAGACCATCACCTTTGGAAAAATCTGGAATAAAACCCTTCACTGTATTGCCTCAACCATTTGTTTCAATAGTAATGCAGGGTTTGGATTTTGAACTAAAGAAGTTCCAATTAAAACTCCTTTAAAACCAGCTTTTTTTAACTCTTGAACCTCAGAGGGGGTTTTGATCCCGGACTCGGCAATGACAGGTATTTCCGATGGTATCCTCTTCAAAAGCTTTAAGGCATGCCCTGGAACAATCTTAAGGGTGGTGAGATCTCGATTGTTTATCCCGATAACCCTTGCCCTACAGGAAAGAGCCCTTTCTAAATCCTCTTCACTGTGAATTTCAACCAAAGTTGATAAACCAAGCCTTTGGGCATAGGAATTGAGTTCTTCAAGTTCCTCCTTCGAGAGGATTCCTGCAATAAGAAGGACAAAGTCTGCTCCAAAGGCCTTGGCCTCCTCTATTTGAACTGGATCCATGATAAAGTCCTTCCTAAGTAGAGGTAAAGAGGTTATCTCTCTGATACCTGCCAGATATTCCAAGGTTCCATAGAAAAAATTTTCTTCGGTTATAACAGATATGGCTTTAGCACCGTGGTCCTGATAGGTTTTGGCTAAAGAGATAGGATCAAAATCCTTTCTCAAACTACCCTTCAAAGGGCTTGCCTTTTTCACTTCAGCTATAATAATAAAACCTTCTTTCCTAATATATTCCTGTAGATCAAAAGGGGGACGTCTCCAAAAGGGTTTAAAGTAAAGCCCCTTTTGCTTCCTCTTTAAGATTTCAAAGTATTTGTCCTTCAATATCTCTTGTAATACCTGGTGCATTTTTCTATTTTAACTTATAGTAAAATTTTGAAAAGATGGTAAAATAAAAGCTCCACTTAATGGTTGCGGAGGTTGGAGCATGCCTAAGAGAACCTATCAACCCAGTAGAGTTAAAATGAAAAGAACTCATGGATTTAGAGTTAGAATGAAAACCAGATCTGGAAGAAGAATTCTCAAGAATAGAAGGAGAAAAGGACGCCATCGTCTAACAGTTTAGAAGGTGAGCCCCAAAAAGGAGTCCCTCTCACGCAGAGAAAGACTCTCACTTACCGAGGACTTTAAAAGGATACTTGGTAAAGGGAAAAAACTCTGGCTCGATAAGTACTTACTTATTTTGCTTTACCCTAACCACTTGAATTGCAGGAGATTAGGACTTATAGTTTCCAAAAAAGTTGGTAAAGCGGCGAAAAGAAACAAGATAAAGAGACTTCTTAGAAATCTATACAGAAAAAACAAAGAGATCTTTCCTATCGGAACTGACATTGTCATGATACCCCATCCAAACATCGAAAAATTAGATTATAATGAATTGTTAATCCTTCTAAAAAAGGAACTTTCCCTTTTCAGAATTGATGAGCTTTACCAATGAAACGGTTTCTCCTTGATTTGATAACTTTTTATCAAAGATTTATATCACCCATTTTAACCATACACTTTAATATACACTGTAGGCATTATCCATCCTGCAGCGAGTTTGCTAAGATTACCATCGAGGAGTGGGGTATATTTAGGGGATCACTTCTCACCGCTTTACGATTGTTAAAATGCAATCCCCTCTTTCCTGGAGACATCGACTTTCCACCTCTCAGAGAACAATCACCAAAGGAGGCTCCTTAAATCATGGATAACAGGCTACTATTAGCTATCATTCTTTCAACCATTGTTCTAATTCTCTTTCACTATCTCTATTTTTCTTACTTTACCCCTCCTCCTAAACCAGAAGAGGGTGTTTTAAGAGAAAATCAAACCACAGTTGAAACTGTAAAATCAACCACGACCCCTGTGGTAATAAAAGAACCAACAATTGATGCCAAAAGTCTACTGGTAAAGACCCCCCTTTATGAGGCTGAAATTTCAGGTTTTGGAGCAAGATTCAAAGAGTTTAAACTCTCTCGCTACTACAAAAGTTTAAGGGAGAAAAATGCTATCAACATGATTACAGTTCCCAAAGAGGGGTTGCCCTTTGAGGTCTATCTATCTTCAATGCCACAAATCGCTCTGTTACCCTTTGAATCTGTGAATAAATCTTGGGATTCCCTTACTCTGCAGGAGAGGGACAAAAAGAATCACACCTTTAGAGCTCAAACTTCGGGACTGGAACTCGAGAAGACCTTTACTTTCAAGGGGGATTCCTATTTCATAGACTTAGATGTCAAAATCACCAACATCTCCAATCAAACCCTTAAGGACAGATTATTGATTAGAGGTGTTTTTTCACCCTTTTCTCTAGGCAGTGATTATGTCTTCAAAGGTCCCTTTTATTACACCGACCATCTGAAGGAGGTTAAGCTAAAGGATACCCTCACGGAATATGTAGGCCCCCTAAAATACTTGGGTTACATGGACGTTTACTTTGAAACTGCCGTAATTCCCCTTCAGAACGGGACCTACAGAGCCACCTTTAGAAAGTTATCCCCTGAGGTTGCGGAATTCATATTATGGAGCGAAGAATTAAGCCTTGATCCCGGGAAAAGCGTTAACCTCTCCTATAAAATCTATCTTGGACCAAAGAGAGCAGAGGATCTACAAAAGGAATACCCCCTCCTGGCAAAATCTCTATACTTCGGGGTGTTTGATATTGTGGCTAAGCCCCTTCTTTTTTTGCTAAAGTTTTTCAATAACTTTACCCAAAACTATGGCTGGGCAATTGTTTTGGTAACCATAATAATCAGAATTCTATTTTATCCTCTAAATCATCTGAGCTTCAGAAGTATGAAGAAGATGCAGGATCTTCAACCGGTATTTCAAAAATTAAGAGAAAAATACAAGGATGATCCACAGGCGCTACAAAGAGAAATGATGAATCTTTACAGAACTCACAAAATCAATCCCTTCTCCGGTTGCCTACCCATCCTGATTCAAATTCCAGTATTTATTGCCTTCTATAATATATTGCTCATGGCCATTGAATTGAGACATGCTCCCTTTCTTTTGTGGATCAACGATCTCTCCTCGCCAGAAAGACTGTATCTTGGATCCTTTGAGCTTCCACTAATAGGTGGAATCCCTATTCTCACTTTGCTTATGGGTGCATCTATGTTCGTTCAGCAAAAGCTCACACCTACTACCATGGATCCTACTCAGGAGAAGATTATGCTGATTCTTCCCATATTCTTTACCATACTTTTTATAAACTTCCCTTCTGGGCTTGTTCTATACTGGTTTGTAAATAACCTTCTTTCAATTGGGCAACAGATCATTACTTTAAGGTTTTTTAAATCCAGATAGAGAGGTGAGCTATGGAAAAGATCTTAGAGCTTGAGGGAAAGAGTTTAGATCAATTGGTAGAGAAGGCCTGTCAAGATTTAAGTTGTCTTCCACAGGATTTAGATATAGAAATTGTGGAGTACGTTGCAGGTGGTATGTTAGGTTCGGGCAGAAGAATTAAAGCCTCCTTTAAGATTAAAACGGAAAAAATTCTATCTGAGAGAGCCAATAGAGCTTTAGCTTTCATAAAGGAATTCAGTTATCACACCGATTTCAATTTAGAAACGCAAACTCAGATATTAAAAGATAAAATGGAAGTTGTTATTACACTTTCTGGCGAAGATTCGAAATACCTTCTCTCCAATGGAGGAGAGGTTCTCTTGGCTTTAGAATTCTTGGTTAATAAGGTTGTTGCCAAGGCCTTGGGTGTGGGCCCCAAAATTACCCTTAAGATTAAGGGGGTGGACCTAGAAAAGGAGAGAAAGCTAACTCAGGCAGTGAAAAGGGCTATAGATCTTATTAAGAATGATCAAAAGGAAAGGGCAATTAAAGTGGGGAATAAAAGGGAAGAGAGACTTGTTCTTAATCTCGTCAAGGAAAATCCTGATCTTAAAGCAGAAGTGGTGGAGGATTCCAAAGGAAAGAGGGTCTTAATCGGGGTGAAAAGTTCCTAAGTGAAACCTAAGTTCTATCCTGAGGATACCATAGCTGCTATTGCTACTCCACCCGGAAGGGGAGCTATCGGTGTTATAAAAATTAGTGGCGACCAAGCACTATCTATTCTTGAAAAGATCTTTCAACCAAAGAAGCCAAAGCCCTTTTTGGAATCCCATCGTTTTCACTACGGGTATATAAAGGATAGAGAAAGCAATGAGTTCATTGATGAGGTCTTGGTTGTCTACATGAAAAAGCCCTATAGCTATACACGGGAAGATGTGGTTGAAATTCATGCTCATAGCGGTTTTTTCAATCTAAAGAGAGTTCTGGAATTGGTATTGAAAGAGGGAGCCAGGGCAGCAGAACCCGGAGAATTTACCTTTAGGGCCTTTATAAATGGCAGGATAGACTTAGCTCAAGCTGAAGCCATCGAAGAGATAGTTTCTGCTAAGAGTGAAATCTCTCTAAATCTTGCAATAAAAAACCTCTCAGGCAAACTCTCAGAAAAGATAAATCTGTTGAGAGAAAATCTGCTCTCCATACTTGCTCAAGTGGAGGCTGCCATTGACTTCCCAGAGGAGGATATAGAAATCATGAATCCTCCTGAACTAAAAAGGCTCCTAGAGGAGAATATCGACGAGTTAAATCGGCTTATAGAAAACTATAGAGAGGGAAAAATCTATCGTGAGGGCATAAGCTTGGTGATATCTGGAAAACCAAATGTGGGGAAATCCTCTCTCATGAATATCCTTCTTAAAGAGGAAAGAGCTATTGTTACCCCCATACCTGGAACAACCAGAGATTTCCTTGAGGAGGAGGTCTACATCAAAGGTCTTCCGGTAAAGCTAATTGATACCGCCGGATTAAGAGAGACAGAGGATTTGGTGGAAAAGATGGGGGTGGAGAGGGCTATCGAAAAACTAAAAGAGGCTGACTTGGTGCTCCTTCTCGTAGATGCAGGATCTAAACCCACAAAGGAGGATACACATATTTACAACATTATCAAGCCTTATAACCATCTGATAGTGATTAATAAGGTTGATTTGTCAATGAACTTCTTGGAGGATTGGAGAGAATTCTTAAAATCCCTCAATGAAGAATTTGTTGAAATATCCGTAAAGGAACACCAGGGCATAGACCTCTTAACTCAGAGGATCTTTGACAAGATAACCCATAACGGGATTCCGCAGGTGCTAGAGGTTGTCCCAAATTTAAGACAGAAAATCGCCTTAGAAAAGGCAAAGGGACACCTTCTTCTGGCGTTAGAGGAATTAAAAAAAGAAGAGCCCTTGGCAGAGATTTTAGCGATGGAATTGCGAGAGGCCTTCTCAGATTTGGCAGAGATCTTAGGTGAAGTCTCAACAGAGGATGTGCTTTCGGATATATTTTCCCGCTTTTGTATCGGAAAGTGACATAGATAGATTTTCCTTTTTTCCTATCAAAGACTCTTTGAGAGGCCCCATTTTTAAGATCCCAAAGTGCATTTTCTATGAAACTTTCATAGAGCCTTGGTGCTAATGAGTTCTTAAGCAAATAAGAGTTTATTCGGTGCTTTGCTCAGACCTTTTAGATGAGACTTTTGAATATGCCCTAACTCTAAAATAGTTAATAATTCATTGGCTCAAATGTTATCAAAGGGAACTAAGCAGAAGTGGAGGCCATAAAGTCTAAAAAGGGTTACCTTTAGTAGGAGAGATCTCTCTTTATTTACCTTAAGGAACTAGAGTATTTAATGCAAAAAGAAAAGGAGACTTACAACTAAATAGAGCGCGAGATATGCCAGCCCTCCTAAATTCACCCAGGGAGTATATCCTGGAAGGTAAGAGTAACTCAACAAAAGGAATACCGGTGTCATTAAGAAAAGTAGCACTATGATGGGATCGAGGTATTTTAGCATCTCCTGAGCTCCCACAAAAAACCAAGGCCCACGAGCTTTGATGGAATGAAAAGGAACCAGCGGAAACTCAAATAAAAGGGATATTGTTGGCAAAGATAAAAAATACATCAAATTATCCCACCGCAGAATTGACTTGATCTTGACATGCCATATAAATACTCCCATTACCAAGAAAAAAGATAGGATTAAATGCCAATGGTAGACTCTGATTAGTCCCACTTTGCTTTGGGCAAAGAAAATGTTATTCATAGGCTCACCAAGCCAGGGCACCGAAAGAAAAAGGTTTTCAACGATGGCACCAGCCAGCTCCCCTACTTCATCTGCTCTCAAAAGATAACCTGTAAAGGTAATAAAAAGTAGCAGGAAAAGAGAAAAAGTCAAAAAAAACCAGGATAAATGAGTCTTTGACCGATAGAGTTCCTTCATGATGCTGTCCACAAGATGTAAAAACATGGCTATCAAAGATACCTGGGCAGAGAGATAGTGGAGATTTCTAAGGAATTTCCCAAAGGGAATATGGCTTTCTATGTGGAGTATGCTCACCAGTGGTTGAGAATAAAAAAAGTGGAAGCTCAGAGGTATCCCTGAGAGGATGCAAAGCAGCAGAGAAGAAGTGCCAATAAGGGCAAGAGAAAAGTTGATGGTGCCCTTTCTAAAGATCAATTTGCAACCCCGTGTCTTTCACATCAAAGGATAATCTGTTAAGATCCCGCTTAGCAGGACCTTCCAAGTACTTGCCATCAAGGTTGAACTTACTTTTATGACAGGGGCAGGTAATTAACTCTTCCACTGGATCATAGTTAAGTTTGCACCCCAAATGGGGACACCTGCGTGAGTACACTGAAAAATCATTATCTTTCTTTATTAAAATAAATTCATCTCCAAGATATAGTCGCCCAAATCTCTTAAGTTCTTCTGTGGAGAGAAATATTCTTTTTGATGGAGGTCTACTTAGGTAGGTTAGATTTTTGTAAATTACGTAAAGGCTTAATCCAATGGAAAAAAAACCCAAAGTCCTAAAAAACTCTCGTCTGTTCATAATCTCTCTTCTTTTACAGAGGGTGCTAACTCTTTCAATGCCTTCCTGATGAGATCTTCTATTGAGTCTCTTTCTTCGTAGACTTTCAAAAGAACTTCCTCAGCCTCTTGAGGCTTAAAACCAAGACTTAAAAGACTTGCCCTGGCCTCACTTATTATTCTCTCACTTTCTGAGGATACAATAAATCCCTTTTTAATGAATCTACCAAAGAGGTTTCGGAGTTCTAGATAGAGTTTTTCTGCCTTTTTTATACCTATACCAGGAACTTTGGCCAATTCCTCTACTTTTTTTTCATAAATCAGGTTTCTCAGGGTCTCTGGAGAGAACACAGAGAGAATGTTAATGGCAAGCTTGGGTCCAACCTTGGATAGGGTGTTTAGTTTTAAAAAGAGCTCCCTTTCCTCCTGATCTAAAAAACCATAAAGTTCTACGTATTCATTTTTTCTCAGGATTGGCACTACAAAAAGGTTGACCTCTCTTTGCAAAAAGGTCTCTCTCAGGCCCTCAATTAATTTAAAGGGTACGATAACTTCCCACAGGAGGAAAGGGGTCTCGATTAGAATCTTGTTAGGAGGTAAGATTCCCTTAAATGTTCCCCTAAGGGCATAGAGCATTGTCTAAAGCCTCCTTAAAGTACCCTCTCCTCTAAAGCACAGGTTATAGCTACACCGAGGGCATCGAGGATGTGTTCATTGGTAATTTTAACATCAATTTCCTCTCCTAGGAGTTTCGTGATACATTTTAAAAGGTCTCCCTTTTTTATCCTTCCATCGCCACATAAAAGCCTTTTCCACATGGTAGGAGCATAGGTTTTCAATGGAATTTGCTCTTCTTCTGCTAAAACCAATATCAAAGCAAATACCTGGGTTAATTTAGCAGTATTTTGGGGATTAGCTTTGGGTATGGGTTCTTCTAAAGCTAAAAAATCTGGCTTATATTGTCTAAAGAGGTCTTCCATACTCTTAAAAATCAGGTGAAGACGCTTTGAAAGGGTTAACTCTGAAGAGGTATTTATATAGATGGTCTTAAGGATCTTCCAGTGATCTCCATTTTTTTCCAGAATAACGGCACCTAGGTGTAAAATTCCAGGATCTACGCCCAAGATTCTCGTAATCACATCAAGGAGACCCTCATGTTATCAAAGGCTGATATTACTTTGAGGCCCAGTTCCTCACTCATTGTCTTTGCAACCAAGGAAGGTTTTGATCTTAGCATGGTCATGCCAAAGTGGGTAATAATTGTTATCTCAGGCTTAAGATAAGATAAAAGTCTCTTGGCATCTTCAACGGATAAATGCAGAACCCCTTCCTTGGCTTCAAAACGAACGAGATTCATTATTAAATAGTCACACCCTTCAAACTCTCTTTTGAGTTCTTCAAAATAGGCTGTGTCGGAAATCAGTCCTAATCTCTTGCCTGATGGTAAAAGGAACTGAACCCCATAATTTTCCGCATTATGTACAAGCTTACAGGTCGTTTTAAACTGTAACGCACCTGAACAATAATTTTCGTGTTCCTTAAGCAAATGTATCTCCTCGAGGTTATCCCTAAGGTAGGGGAGAAGGATACCCTCTTTTAGAGCCTCTTCCGTTATGAAGAGTTTGCCTCTCCTTTTAAAGCCTCCCTCCGTTAGGGCATCGCAGATGATGTTGAGGTCAGCGGAGTGATCTAAATGTTTGTGGGTAACAATGATGTTTTTGATCCTTTCTGGGTTGATTCTATTTTTAGAGAGATAAACTAGAGTGCCTGGCCCAGGGTCAATGAGGGTGATTTCACCATTAACGAAGAAAAGTAAACCACCTGATGCTCTAAACTGCTTTGCAACAACGTATCTCGCTCCTGCGGTGCCTAAAAAAAGGATCTCCATTTTTAACTCTCAATTGATCTGATATTATACCACTCCCTGTGATTTACCCATAGATCTAAACCCTATTTTGCTCTAAAAAAATTAACAGATGCCTCTGACCCCATTAAGAGGCTTAATTCATTAAAATGTGAGAATTTGAGACAATCGGTTTAGATCCCCTCTCTCCTGCATAAGTTCAAGGCCCTCCCCCCCGCATAAGTTCAAGGCCTTTTTAGCCTCTCACTAACATCTTCTCCCATCAAATACTTAAAAATGCTGCAAAGACTTGAAGCAATCAAAAGATGCATCCCAAAGAAAAGAAGTCGCCTTTAGACTACTATCGGTATAGTCATTTATCGAGCAGGAGTGGGAGGGACTTTTGGAGTAAGTTTTGGACTTGTGGACTCATACACCACTCTTGACTTTTTTGAGAAATGGGGTATTATTAAGAAGCAATAAAATGTTCTTTTAAAATGTTCTTTGACAAGAGAAAATAGAAAATTGAGTAAAACTATATAAAGTATACGATTTTATGATTAATTTACAAGCATCGGCTGGATCTGATGGATAGAGGCTTTCAGAGGGTCAATTTGCAAAATATAGTTTGTTCTAAACAATCACAAGGCTTGATTGATGAGGCTTGTAAGGGGTTAGGGTTGCAACCCGCCCCGCTTCA
>JANXDB010000060.1 GCA_025060015.1 Caldimicrobium sp.
AAAAGCAAGTTATAGGGTGATCTTGCAAGCCTGGAAAGATTTTGAAAAAATAACTGGCAAAAGATATCAGCCCATTGAGACCTATTGGATGGAAGATGCGGAAGTTGCCTTGGTGTTAATGGGCTCTCTTTCTGAGACAGCAATGAACGCGGTAGACAAGTTAAGAGACCAAGGGAAGAGGGTAGGGCTTATTCGCATTAGATTGTGGAGACCTTTCCCCCTTCAAGAGTTTATTAAGGCTATTGGAAAGGTTAAAGCCCTTTGTGTTTTTGATAGAGCTATGAGCTACGGATCTACTGGAGGACCCGTTGGTATTGAGGTTAGATCAGCTCTTTATCAGTCTAATAAAAGACCAAAGGTTCTCAATCTTATTGGGGCCCTTGGTGGAAGAGATGTTACCGTAGAAGACTTTGAAGAGATCTTTGATAGGACCTATTCTTTTATTAAAGCCAAACCAAGATTTACCTATGAAATATACGGAGCAAAGGAGTAGAGCCATGAGACCAGAGTGGGCTAAGTTTAAACCAGTTAACATCAAAGAATTGCCTAAGGAAGATTGGATTGCACCTGGGCACAGAGGTTGCCAAGGATGCGGAACGGTCCTACCCATAAAATTAGCTTTAAAGGTATTAGGTCCTAACACTATAGCCGTCTCCTCTACGGGTTGTATGGAGATAATCACCAGCCCCTTTCCCTTTACCTCCTGGAGGATTCCCTGGATACATGTGGCCTTCGAAAACGCAGCAACTGTAGCCTCTGGAATTGAGGCAGCTTTAAAAGCTTTAAAACGTAAAGGAAAAATTTCTAAAAAAGAAAATATCAATGTGGTGGTTTTTGCAGGTGACGGCGCTACTTACGACATAGGTCTCCAATTTCTCTCCGGTGCCTTAGAGAGAGGACATCGTTTAATCTATTTCTGTCTTGACAACGAAGCCTATATGAATACGGGAGTTCAAAGATCAGGAGGTACCCCTATATTTGCCCACACCACCACCAGTCCTGCCGGCAAGGTTATTCATGGAAAAGTCGGTTGGAAAAAGAATTTAGATGGTATCGTTATTGCTCACAGTATACCCTATTTTGCCACTGCTAATCCCATATTTTTTGCTGACTTCATGAATAAGGTGAAAAAGGCTTCACTGGTTGATGGGCCTTCATTTTTCCATGTTTATTCAACTTGTCCTACTGGATGGGGTGCTAAGTCTGAAGATACGGTTAAGTTATGCAAATTAGCAACAGAGACCAGGATCTTTCCACTCTTTGAGGTGATTGATGGAAGATACTATATTCTCAATCGTAAGATTGATAAACCCAAGCCTGTTGAGGAGTACTTAAAGATCCAGAGGAGGTTTAGGCACCTTAAGCCTGAGGAGATTGAACTCTTTCAGAATAGAATTAATGAAGAATATGAAAGGATTGTGAAGCTTTGTGAGGTTTTTGCTCCACCCAAGGGTGAGTAGTTGACAGGATTTGAACCTTGTTTTATAATTTAAAGTCAGCAGCGGGCGTAGCTCAGTTTGGTAGAGCGACAGCTTGCCATGCTGTAGGTCGCGGGTTCGAATCCCGTCGCCCGCTTTTTAAGCAACGGATCAACTATGAAGATAACCTTTTACGGTCACTCCTGTTTTAGGATCATTTCTTTAGAAGGTAAGAAGATCATCATAGATCCCTGGTTAACCCATCCATTAGCACCAAAGGATGTGGATCTTGGTCCATATGATTACATACTTATAACACATGGTCATGGAGATCATTTAGGAGAAGCCCTCAAATTAGCAAGAACGGCAGTCACAGAGGTTATTGCTATCCACGAAATTCAACAGTACCTTTTATCAAAGGGCGTGCCTAAGGCTACCGGGATGAACATTGGCGGAAGTTACCGAACCAATGGTCTCACCTTTACCATGGTTCCTGCAATGCATAGTTCTTCCTTACCTGATGGTAGCTACGGCGGAGAGGCCAGTGGTTTTGTTATTACCTTAGAAAATGGTGAATCTATTTATCATGCTGGAGATACTGGTGTTTTTGGAGATATGAGCCTTATTGGGGAGCTTTATCAGCCAAAGGTAGCGCTACTTCCCATAGGTGATCACTATGTTATGGGTCCAAAGGAAGCAGCAAAGGCTTGTCAACTTATAAAGGCACCTATTGTTATTCCTATGCATTATGGGACCTTTCCAATACTCAGGGGAACTATAGAGACCTTCTTGGAAGAGCTTCAAAAATATCCCTTCAGACCAGAGGTAATCCCCTTAGAGCCAGGTAAAGACTACATCATCACCTAAGATACCTTGCCTCTCTTAATTGCCATTTCAGGACACCATAATTCGGGAAAAACCACCTTAGGAAGGTTTCTTGTTGAAGAGCTTGAGAAAAGGGGCTATAGGGTAGGTGTTGTTAAATCCACTAAAGAAGAGGGACTTTTAACCGATAGAGAGGATAGCGACACATTTCTATACAGAAAAGCCGGGGCTAAATTAGTTGTGCTCCTTCAGAGAGATTTGGCAACTATCTATTGTTCCATGGACAATGAGAATAAAGATAATTTCATTTCCTGGGTCGAGAGATTTTTCTGGGACTATGATTTGGTCCTTTTGGAAGGATTCAAAGGATTAAAAGGGTTACCTAGGATTTGGATGTTAAGGGAGGATGAAAAGGAGGAGTTTATTCTCCAAAGCAATCCTTACATTGATTTAGTTGTAAACCTAAATAATAGAAATCTTGCCCTGGAATTTGTTATTCAAAAATTGGAGGAAAATGAAAAGAGAGAAGTTTTTCTTTTTGTAAATGGGGAGTCGATCAGTCTGAAGGCTTTTATCAGGGTGATTTTAAAGGAGATACTTTTTGGTTTTCTCAGGGGATTAAAAGGATTGCCAGAAAAGATCCATCATGTTGAGGTTATTATCAAAGAAAAGTATGATAGGTAAAGAACAATGGTTAGTGAGATAAAGGGAATAAATCTGGAGAAGGGTATTTCCCTTTCGAAGTCTCGGTAGTAAAAGTAATAAATCAGATAAACACTTCCGGCAAAGGCTAAAAAGAGAAGTGTAATATTCAGGGTATCAATAAAGGTTTTAGAGACTTCAAATCCCAGCTCCAATAGCATTGGCACATTAAATTGTCTGCCAAGTGTTGGTAAAAACTCTCCCAACCCTTTAAAGAAATGGGTACTCCTGTAGATCAATTCACCTGTGAAGGCAAGCGGTATGAGAACGGCGATAGAGAGGTTGAACTTACCTAAAATCGGATCTTCGAAATATTTAAAGTAACTCCCAGCCAATTTGGATAGGACTATAATGGCCATGGAAAACCAGATGAACAGGATGGTGAAAAGCAAATCGGGGCTAAAGTTAATGGCCATGTACCAGGATTTGAAATAAGGGGTTTCGTAAAAAAATCTGGCAAGTTGAGAACCGATCAAAAAGGGGATGATATAGCTGTAGGTAATTCCTTTACCCTTGTTTAAAACGATTTCCTTGAGAGGATGTCTGAGATATATAGAAGGCGAGTCATTGGGGCACAGGATCAGACAATGCCCACAAATAAAGCAGTTGAGATTGTTTTGAACAGATACGGCGCCTAAATAGACAGGACAGGGCTTGATGGTTGGTGTCTCTTTTTTACAGGGTGTTCCATGACAGTGGCGACATAGGGTGTAATCAGCTCTGAACTCAATGAGAGACATAGTGGCTGCAACCCCTGTCATTCGTCCAAGAGGGCATAGATATCTACACCAGGCGTAATCCTTGTAAATCATACCCAAGAGGCCTGCTAGAGCCCATATGGAGATTAAAAAAAAGGCAGTAAAGCGAGGAGAGTGAGGTAACTGGGTTGTGCTTTCAAGCCAAATGATTATTAAAAAGAGGGTAGTTGCTAGATGAATTCCGTAATTTTTTAAGAATGGAGAGGGATTTTTCAAGAGAGATAATCTTAAGTTTTGAAAAAACCTTGCAAGGCCAGGAAAGGGACAAAAGGCACACCACATTCTTCCCAAAAAAAACCATGTTAAAACTACCGAGGTCCACCAGACCCCCCATGATAAAAAGAGCATGACATTTCTCTGGGGATCTTGGGGACCAAAAAGTCCCATTATGATCAGTAGGAGAAAAACCACATCTCCAAAGGTCCGAATGTAGGCGAAATTTTTTCTATTGTAAAAAAAACTTTTGATCTTGGGATAAACTAAAAATAGATTAATTCTATTATCGATTTCTAAATCTAATTGAAAGAGAGTTTTTAACAATTTCATATAATTTTGTATATAATTTAAGAAACCAAATCAAATAAGTTATTGTGAAAGACTTCACGAAAAAGGCTTCAGACTCCCCCCTCCTGCATAAGTTCATGGTCTTTTTAGCCTCTCACCAACCCCTTCTCCCATCAAAGACTTTAAAAATGTTACAAAGACTTGAAGCAATTAAAGATGCATCCTCCAAAGAAAAGAAGTCGCTCTTAGACTTAAGGTCATCTAATTTCACAACTCCTTTGGCACAGAAGCTACAGTCCAAGCTTCTCTGGTATCTGTGGAGCTACTATCGAGCAA
>JANXDB010000022.1 GCA_025060015.1 Caldimicrobium sp.
GAAAGATTTCTTTTACCCCTTTAGGAATCTCCTTTGTAGTTGGATTCTCTAAAGGATATGTTATTTCTTGGTATGGAAAAAGGATTTTATTTCTTTTCACAGCGATATTTCTCTCTGGAGCTCTAATCTACTACTTTCAAAAGGTCTTCCTCAAAAAAATCAAGCGCTCCTTGGAAAGGATAATTAAAGAGATAACCTCTAAAATGCGTCTATCTCCCATAGGCTTTTATGAAATTGATTTACTTATTAATAACATCAACCAAGCCTTAGAAAGAGAAAGGGAGCATGCGGAAAGAATGGCTACTCAGCAAAAGAAAGCTGCCCTGGGAACCTTAGCGGGAGGCTATGCCCACGAATTTAACAATCTTCTTCAAATTCTTTCCTCTAATCTTGAGCTCATAGAATACTATGTTCAAAAAAAGGAATGTGAAAATCTTTTGCCCCTTTTGATAAAAAGTAGAGAAACTTTACTTCGAGGACAAAATTTAGCCAGAAGGATCCTATATTTTACTAAGATTACCGAAACTGAAAAAACCAATTTATCTCAATTCTTAAGAGAAAACTTTGAAACCGTTCGGATCTTTGTGCCCAGAGTTATAAACTTGGAATTAGAACTTCCTTCAACAGATCTTCTGATTCCTCTCTCTGAGGAAAGCTTTAAAGAGATCCTGATAAATCTTGTTAAAAATGCCTTTGAAGCTATTGAAGAGAAAGAAAAACTGGATAAGGACTTTGAGAAAAAGATATCTATAAGAGCAAGAAAGGAGAAAGAATTTATACTCTTGGAAATTTCTGACACGGGTATTGGGATGTCAGAGGAGGTAAAGAGTCGACTCTTTGAGCCTTTTTTTACAACAAAAGGGATAGGAAGAGGCACTGGTCTTGGCCTCTACATGGTTCAGAACATAATTCACAATGCCCAAGGTAATATAGAGGTTGAATCAGAATACTTAAAAGGCACTACCTTTAAGCTCTACTTACCTTTAGTCAAAGAGGAGACTTTAACACCAGCCACAGAAAGTCTTCCCTTAGAATCAAAATCCCTTACAGAGCAAAGATTTAAAAGGGTCTTAATTGTAGATGACGAGCCAGATATTAGAGAAGCCCTACAAGATTTTATAAAGGACTGGGTTGAAGAGGTTAAAACCGCAGAGAATGCCCTTGAAGCCTGGAAGATCATAGAAAGGCAATCCTTTGATCTTTGCTTTGTTGATCTATATATGCCGGAAAAAGGTGGAGATTGGCTACTTAAAAAGGTGAAAACTATGAAGGAAAAGCCCCCTAAAATTGTTATCATGACTGGCTATTCTGGAGAGATGGAAGATTCTATTCAAAATGCCCTTAAAGAGGGTTTGGTAATAAAAATTTTGCGGAAACCCTTTTCGCTGCAAGAAATAGCCAAACTTTTGACACAAAAAGAGGGAGAAGTATGAATAAAATAATAGTAATAATAATTTTGTTATTTTTAATATTTGCCGAAAAAGGTTCTGCTCAAGTTCTCATCCTTGAAAAACTTGCTAAAGAGGAACTTCTCTTTATAAAAGGAGCAACCCTTTATGAGGTCCCTCTTGCGGAAAGTCCTGCTCCTTCTATGGTTTATTCGGGAGATATCCTTAAAAGATTTGGCTTTCTTAATATTAGAGACTTCTTAGAATATTTACCCTCCTTTTATCTCCTGCAAGATGTTAACGAGCGAGTAGTTGCCTGGCGAGGTTATTATGCTACCGTATCTAATACCTTTTTATTTTTAGAAGAGGGAGTAAGACTTGATATCCCAGCCTTTGGAAACTTTATCCTTGATGCCAGCTATCCTTTGAAGGATCTCTCCAAAATAGAGGTTATTTCGGGGCCTGCCTCTAGCATCTATGGGACCAATGCCTTCTCTGGTTTGCTCAATGTAGAGAGAACTCCCAATGCCACCTTCTCCCTTTATGGAACCCTTGGAACCCAGGATAAAACCTTAGGTGGTATTAGCCTAAATTATAAAGACCTCTATGGGCTTATTCACTACGCGGATCTACCAGGAGAGGAAAAAGCGGGAGCACAGGTGCATCCTCGCTCTGATAATTGGGGTTTCCTTCTCAAAGGAAGGCTCTCAGAACATGCCTTTAATCTCTTTTATTTTAAAAACCAATACGATACCCCTCGCTCTCAAAGAGGGCTTCCTATAGGTTCCATAGATAAACAACCCTATGGTTCCTTTGAGAGAGCTGACCTATTTGTAGCTAACTTTAAAGGTAGGTGGAAGATTGGGGATCTAAGGCTTACTTTCACACCCAGCTATACATTCTTTAAGGTTCATACACCACAGATAAGATCACCCCATAGCACCTCATCTTTTACTGCCTTAGACGTCTTTCTAAAAAACGAACGACTCTCCGCCCTCTTTTACGGAGAAAGACCTCTCTTTGGCGGAGACCTACTCCTTGGCTTTGAGGGTATTCAAATTAATCACCTCCAGTATAAAAGTAAGATTTTTAATGGGACAGAATTGGTAAGCACCCTTCCCAAGGAGAGGGAGTTTAATTATGGAATTTTTGGACAATATGTGAAAACATGGAATAAATTTCTTTTAAACTTTGGAGCAAGATTTGATCACTATGAATTATGGGGAAGTAGGCTATCTCCCAGAGTTGCTCTAAATTACTTTTGGAGCCCATCACTTACCCTTCAAGTAAATTACTCAGAAGCCTTTAATGCTCCCGCTTACTTTTACTCAAAGGCAAACCCAGCCCTTGGATATGGAACAGCCACCAACCTTAAACCTGAAGTTCTTAAAAACTACTCAATAAATCTATCCTATCACAAGCCTCAGATCTTAGGAAGAGTAACCCTTTATTTGAATACCTTTGAAGATAAAATAGCTTATGACCCAGTTAAAAGGATTTATATAAATCTTCCTTCTTTGAAAACAGCGGGGCTTGAGGCCTCAGCAATCTATAGAACTTCCTCTCTCCTTGCCTTTATCAATTACACCTTGACCTCAGTGCTTGAGGGGAAAAATGTGCCCATCGTGAGAGGCAATGAATATATTATGGCAATTCCAAAGTGGATGCTCAAAGGGGGATTAAGCTATGAACTTCCTCTGTTAAAGGGACTCTTCCTTTCTCCCAGTTTTAGATGGTATGGAAAGAGTTTTTATCATAATCAAAAAATGGATAGCTACATACTTTGGGATCTAAACCTCCTCTTTGAGCGAGGTAGGCATCAAATCAATCTAAAGGTGGAAAATCTCTTTGACAAAACTTACTATCGAGCAGGTAGTTTCACACCTATTCCCTGGGAAGGAAGAAATATCTATTTGGGATGGGAAGTTAACTTCTGAGCTATGTTTTTTAAGTTTTTGGTTTCATCAATGCTAATAGGGGTTTTCTGTGTCTCCAGTCTCAAGGCTCAGGGCGTGCCTATTTTTTCTCTAAAGGAGATCCCGAATTTACCCTCAGACTTTCACTATTTTAGAGACAGCGAAAGCCTGTGCAAGTATCCACGGGTGGTAATCT
>JANXDB010000024.1 GCA_025060015.1 Caldimicrobium sp.
GAGTCAAGAAACAGATGGAGAAGCATCAACGCGATTACTATCTTCAGGAGCAGATGAAGGCTATTCAACGGGAGCTGGGGGAAAGGGAGGATGGACGAAGTGAACTTCATGAATTGGAAAAGAGGATAAAGAAGAAAAAACTACCCAAAAATGTCTCTGCTGTAGTATGGAAGGAGTTCAAAAAGTTGAGCCTCATGTCTCCTATGTCAGCAGAGGCTACAGTGGTAAGGAATTATATTGATTGGATACTGAACCTGCCTTGGTATGAGAAGACAAAGGATATAATCGATTTAAAGAAAACCGAGGAACTTTTAAACAAGGAACACTATGGGTTAGAAAAACCAAAGCAGAGGATCATAGAGCATTTGGCTGTCCAGAAACTCGTTGATAAGATTAAAGGTCCGATTCTCTGTTTTGTAGGTCCCCCGGGCGTTGGTAAGACCTCACTTGCCAAATCCATTGCCAAAGCCATGGGTAGAAACTTCGTCCGCATCTCCCTTGGTGGAGTCAGAGACGAGGCTGAGATTAGAGGCCACAGAAGAACGTATGTTGGCGCTTTACCAGGAAAGATCATTCAGGGTATGAAAAAAGCAGGAACAGTAAATCCTGTCTTTTGTTTGGATGAGGTAGATAAGATTGGCACTGACTTTAGAGGAGACCCAGCAGCTGCCCTGCTTGAGGTTCTTGATCCTGAACAGAATCATGCCTTTCAAGATCATTATTTAGAACTTGAATACGATCTTTCTCAGGTGTTCTTCATTACCACTGCCAATACCCTATACACTATACCGGCGCCCTTACTTGATAGGATGGAGATAATAGAAATACCTGGCTACACCGAGGAGGAAAAATTAGAGATTGCCAAAAATTATCTTCTTCCTCGTCAGCTTGAGGCTCATGGACTTAAGCCTGATCAGGTAAACCTATCAGATAAGATAATCCTTGAGATAATCAGAAAGTACACTCGTGAGGCCGGGGTTAGAAATCTTGAAAGAGAGATTGCCACCATATGCAGGAAAATAGCAAAAGATGTTGCTAAGGATCCAAAGGCCTTTAAACCATTCAAGATCAACACCGCTGTAATTGAGAAATTTTTGGGTGTGCCTCGTTACAGATATGGAGTGGCAGAGGAAAAATCTCAGGTTGGTATAGCAACTGGTCTTGCCTGGACGGAAACCGGAGGAGCTCTTTTGCAAATAGAGGCTGTGATTATGCCGGGAACAGGAAACCTCAAGATAACTGGAAAGTTAGGTGAGGTGATGCAGGAATCCGTTCAAGCAGCTATGAGTTATGTGCGATCCAGGGCTTTGCAATTAGGTCTGCCTCTTGATTTCTACAAGAAGGTAGATATTCATGTGCATGTGCCAGAGGGGGCAATCCCCAAGGATGGTCCCAGCGCCGGTATAACTATAGCCACAGCTATAACCTCAGCCCTGATGAAGATACCAGTGAAAAATGTGGTAGCCATGACTGGTGAAATAACCCTAAGAGGAAGGGTATTGCCTATCGGCGGATTAAAGGAAAAACTTTTGGCAGCTATACGTGGTGGTATAAAGAAAGTAATCATTCCCAAGGAAAATGAAAAAGACCTTAAGGACATTAATCCCAAGATCCTAAAGGGCTTAGAGATTATAATGGTCGATAATATGGATGAGGTTCTTAAAATCGCACTAGAGGTGGAATCCCCAGAGGCACTTTTCAAAGAGACGCCCTACTTGGATGTTTGGGAATTAGTCCAGCTTCAGAATAAAGCGGAAAAGAAAGAGATTCCCTTGGAACATTAATTTGAGATTCTATTGATTCATTATACTCAAAAACTCTTCGTTTGACTTCGTATCTTTCATTTTCTCAATAAGGAACTCCATACACTCCACGGTACTAAGGGGAGCAAGGACTTTTCTTAAGAGCCAGACTTTTTGTAGGGTGTCATTGGGAATAAGTAGCTCTTCTTTTCTTGTGCCGCTTAAATGAATGTCAATTGCAGGCCATATTCTTCTATCGGCAAGTCTTCTGTCTAAGACGATCTCCAGGTTACCTGTTCCCTTGAATTCCTCAAAGATGACTTCATCCATGCGTGATCCCGTATCAATAAGACAAGTTGCGATGATGGTTAGGCTTCCTCCCTCCTCTATGTTACGGGCAGCGCCAAAGAATCTTTTTGGTTTATGTAAGGAGTTAGCATCTATTCCACCAGAGAGGAGTTTGCCGCTGCTTGGCACAACTAAGTTATAGGCTCTCGTTAAACGGGTTAGACTATCTAACAAAATGACCACATCGTATTTACACTCCACTAAGCGTTTGGCTTTTTCAATGACAATTTCTGCAACCTGGGTGTGTTTTTGTGGTGGCTCATCAAAGGTTGAACTGATGATTTCAGCCCTGGGAACAGTTCTCTGCATCTCCGTTACTTCTTCGGGTCTTTCGTCAATTAATAGTATGATCAGATAAACCTTTGGATAATTTTGCACAATACCATTGGCAATATTTTGCAAGAGTACAGTTTTTCCAGTTCGAGGTGGTGCAACGATAAGACCACGTTGACCTTTGCCTATGGGAACAAAGAGATCTATGATGCGGGTTGACAGATTTTCTGGGGAGGTTTCTAACTTTAACCACTGGTTGGGATGAATGGGAGTTAGATGGTCAAAGGGGGTTCTTGTTCTGACAATATCCGGTGATAGATGATTCACCTTCTCAATTTTGGCTAGGGCAAAATATTTCTCGCCTTCCTTCGGTTGGCGAATGTTGCCGATAATAATATCACCTGTCTTCAGTCCAAATTTGCGAATCTGAGGAGGAGAGACATATATATCCTCTGAACTGGGTAGATAGTTATAATCTCTAAATCTGAGGAAACCAAAACCCTCAGGCAATACTTCCAACAAACCCTCTACGATGATTTCGTAATCCTTAAATAACAATGCCTGAACAATTTGGTAAATAACTTCGGTTTTTTTATAGTAGGTGTAGATGTTATCTATACCTAGGCCTTCAGCCAATTGATAGAGCTCTGAGAGAGTTTTTGTCCTTAGTTGAGAAAGATGAATAGGGGAGGGCCTCACTAAGATTGGTTCTCTCTCAGGTAATAATTCATCCATTGTCTCACCTCTAATGAAGGTTTATTTTTGATAATTTCATTAAGAGATTTCCGTTGAGAAGAAAAATTTGTTGAAAAAGCTCCCCGGGCAGGACTCGAACCTGCAGCCTATGGGTTAACAGCCCACCGCTCTGCCGATTGAGCTACCGGGGAATTTCTTTTAAAATAACCAGAAATAAGGTTTTGTCAAGAGGCTGTATGAGTACATATGATTAATGAGCTACCGCCTTAAACTTACTCCAAAAGTCCCTCCCACTCCTGCTTTAGTAGCCCAAGTGCCATATTTGTTGAGAATCCCTGAAAGAAACCCCTTTCCTTCATTCAGATAGAGGAGACGAAACTTATACCCCAAAAGAAATTTAAACTTATTAAAGGGTTGTTAGAGCGTTAGTGTAAATATTGAATTTACTTTAGGCAACTTTTTCAGAGAGTTATATCCAGAAGAGGCTTTAACTTAATGGCAAGACCTCAAGATACAAATCTTATTAAGACCAGAAGAAGACTCAGGAAGGAAAAACCACCTACAATTAACCACTGAAGGAAGTTAAATCTTCTCTCCAAGGCCTCAAAGCGGGTATCTATTTCCTTTTGCAAGGCCTCAAAGCGGGTATTCATTTCCTTTTGGAGAGCTTCAAAGCGGGCATTCATGGCCTCAAAGCGAGCATTCATTTCCTTTTGGAGAGCTTCAAAGCGGGCATTCATGGCCTCAAAGCGGGTATTCATCTCCTTTAACAAAGCGGTAAATCTTTCCTCCTCTAACTGTCTCAAAAACTTTAACTCCTCTTCCACTCTCAATAGCCTCTCCACTAAGGAGATCTCCCTTGCCTCCCGCTCATGCTTTATCCCAAACTCCCTTAGTTTTTCCTTGATGACCTCTTCCACAATGGAGGTCATCCATTCTTTTAATTCGCTTGGGTTTAAGGCTTCTAACCCATTCATTTAGTCTCCCTTAATCTGAGTCTCAACTGATTAGTATAATAGTATTTCCAGAAAGGACAAGCCATATCTTTGAACTTATGCAGGGAGGAGGGGGAGGGAGGTTTATATTGGTTTATTAATGTTGAGATGTTTTATTTTAACGTTATCATATAAAGTTATTATAGGGAGAGGAGGTTAGTTATGAGTAAAATTCAAGAATCATTTGGCAAAATTTTAGAACTGATTTTAAATAGAAGCCTTTTTTGGAAGGTAGGTTTTATAATTGGTTTATGTATTTCTGTTAATCTGGCTTCAGTTCTTTATCTTTATTATTATATCTCTAAAAAATCAACTGCCCTTGGTTTTTTTTCCGAAATTGTAATTTATTTTGAAAATATATTTTATCTCATTCTAATCATAAGTATTGTTTTTCTCATAATTGGAGCCATTGCCTTTTGGTTCTTGGTCAAAAAACCTCTTACTAACATTGTTAACGCTCTAAACACTTTAATTTATTCCCCAGAAAGTGTGAGTATGGAAACCCTTAAAGAATATAGGGCTCAAGATGAAATAGGACAATTAGTGCAAACTGTAAATCAACTTTTAGCAAACTTTAGAGAGATTAATGTCTATAGACATATAATTGAACATGATGAATCAGTAGAAGAGGTATATGAGCGTGTAGCTCATATTCTGAGAAAACATTCCTTTTCAAGCTTCGTAATCTATGAAGTTTCAAACTCCCAGAATACTATGAGGGTGATATGCAAGAGTGATGAGGATTTAGAAGTAAATGTTGAAAAATTATTTAATGCGGATAAGTGTAGGGCGAAGAGAACTGGTAAAATAGTATCTTCCTTAGAGGCTCTAAATATCTGTAAGTTGTATGAATATAAGGGGATCACTAATCATTGTTGTATACCTATAATTTCTGGGAATAAAGTTTCCGGGATAGTAGAAATCCATCTACCTATGGTTGACCTTACAATCAGGGATAAAAAACTAAAGGAGAAATTGAACTTAATTAAGACCTATTTGGATGAAACCGCACCAGTGATAGAATCCAAGAGATATGCAGAAGCCCTCAAAGAACAAACTTTTAAAGATCCTCTAACCAACTTG
>JANXDB010000020.1 GCA_025060015.1 Caldimicrobium sp.
CAGAAAAAAACTGAAGAACGCCTTGAAGAACTCGCCTCAGCCCAGAAAAAAACTGAAGAACGCCTTGAAGAACTCGCCTCAGCCCAGAAAAAAACTGAAGAACGCCTTGAAGAACTCGCCTTAGCCCAGAAAAAAACTGAAGAACGCCTTGAAGAACTCGCCTTAGCCCAGAAAAAAACTGAAGAAGAAGTAAGGCTCCTCACTAAAGAAGTTAAAAAGATTAAGTTCGATTTAGAAAATGTAAAGGATCACGTTGGTGCCTTAGCTAACACTGTAGGCTATACCCTGGAAAACGAGGCATACAAATATTTACCCAAACTATTAAAAGAGTTTTACAATATTCAAGTATTAGGGGATCTCAAGAGAGATTTTATCGAAATTGCTCCAAAGAAATATGTTGAAATCAACATCCTCGGTAGAGCAAAGAAAGACGGCGAAGATCTCTTTATTGTTGGAGAGAGCAAGGTTCAGCTCAGAATTTCTCACATCAAGGAGTTTAAGAAAAAATTAGAGAAAATCAGAGAGGTTGTTAAAATAAAACTCCTGCCTATATTTGTATGTCATCAGGCAAAACCTGAAGTTAAGCAGTTCTGCAGCGAACAGGGAATACTGCTCTTCCTTAGCTATCAGTTCAAATGATGGAAAGACACCTTTCAAGGGAACTTAAATACGGTGAGATAGCTATCGAGGAAGCTCAACTTGAAGCTTGGGAAAATCCCTCACCTGATAGAGATTACACCATCGAGATAACCTTTCCAGAATTCACCTGTCTTTGCCCAAGATCAGGGTATCCTGATTTTGCCATAATTAGGATATCCTATGTACCTGACAAAAAGATAGTTGAACTTCGTTCGTTAAAACTATGGCTGAATAAATTTAGAAATCGTCACATTTCTCATGAGGCAGTGACGAACGAGATCTTCGATGCCCTTTGGAGTCTTCTTGCTCCAAGAAGACTCAAGGTTGTGGCAGACTTTCACCCTAGAGGCAACGTTCACACCATCATTACAGTGAAAAGGGAAGTAAATTGCCTAAGCCCTCTTTAAGTGAAAACGAAAAAAAAATTCTTCTAGCCCTAATAGAGGGTTTTCCATTGGTCTCAAGACCCTTTGCTGAAATAGCCAGAAATCTTAATCTCGATGAAGAAGAGGTGATCAAAGTCGTTCAAAATCTCCTCAACAAAGGTGTAATCCGTAGGCTTGGAGCTACTATTCGTCACAATCTTGCAGGCTATAAGGGAAATGCCATGGTTGCCTGGATAGTTCCTGAGGAACGGTTAGAGGAAGTGGGAAGAATTCTTGCTCAAAGACCCTTTGTGTCTCATTGTTATGTAAGAAAAACCTATCCACATTGGCCCTACAACCTATATACCATGTGTCATGCCAAAACCAAAGAAGAACTGGTTGAAATTATCAAAAGTTGCTCACAAGAGTTAAACCTTCCCCAGTATGAAATGCTTTTCACCGTGAGAGAAATAAGAAGAAAACACGCTCAATACAAGATGGAGTAAAGAAAACTTTCTGTTTGTCCAGGAAAAACTCCCTTGACAGTAGTGAAAAAAAGTTCTCTGTTTTTACTTCCAAAACCCGTTAAAATGCCTGTTTCCTGGAGGGGTAGGCTCCTGAATACGTAAGTTCCCTGAAAGGTTAAATAGTACAGTTGAAAACTGCCCTGATTTAGGGGAATGGTCTTAAGATCCTCTGATACTCTCTCTAAAGGGAAATCGACTTTAGCAAAGAGTAGCTCAGGTTTGCCGTCATTGGTAAGATCTACCAAAAGAGGACTGAAAAGGGGAACTGCCACAGCCTTGATCACTTCCTGGCCTTTCTTACCTTTGGCTAGGGTTAGTCTGAAAAAGTGTTTGGTGGCACTAAAGGGGGTAACAAAAACCTGCCTGTTGCCCTTGTAAATAGTGAGCCTTCCGTCGGGTAGATAGTAGGCTAGCTCTCTTTCACCGTCACCATCTAGGTCGATGAAATTAGCACCTATAAGGCGAAAGTTCTCTGGTACCTCAACCCTGCTCACATACCTAATCTGATTAGACTCTCTCTTAACTATATAGACCTCCTTTCCAAACATACTTTCCTGATCAAAGGTCTGGGCAAGCAAAGTATCCTTCTGGCCTGTTCCGGCATAGTCCACAAATTGCAAGAATAAATTCAACCGCTGAACAACAGGACTTAGTCCCTGCGGTGTAAATCTAAGCACCTCACTTCTCATTCCCAAATTCTTCTCATAGACGTTAATAGCTATCCAACCATAAGGGCCAGTGGAAATGGATAGTATGTCTCCCTTATCAGGCTTGTACTTAGCTAGTAATCCACCTCTTATCTTGACAATAAAGAGCCCCTCTTTGTTAAAATAGATCATCTCTAAAACACCGTCTCCATCAACATCAGCAAATTCTGCTTGGAGGACCTCCCCAGGCATTTTTCCAAGGAGAGATACTTGAGAGAATTGAGGACTTTGAACGACGGGTTGAGGTTGTTGGATCTGGGGAGCCTGCGGTATGGCTGCTAAGGCTAGAGTTGCTGATGGACTTCCATAGGCTCTAACCAGGTCAAGATAACTGTTATAAGCTTTGATGTAATTAACGCCTACAGAGATTAAAATATCCACCTTTTTTGCATGAAGATCTGCTGAGGTAATCTGTGCAGTTCTTAAATTAGGTTCGAATAGGATCTCACTCTCAGGCAATAGATTCTTCATGGTGATAAAGAGTCCCTCATCAAGGGGATTTCCCTCGGTGGTTATTAAAAAACGAAGGTCAGCAAATCTCTTGGCAGGAGTGGGAATAGGAAAATCCTCCTTCTTCGAGAGGATCCTTGCTGTGGCAAAATTCTCATCGACTCTTAAGACCTCAATCTTCCCTATTGGTTCCTTTAAAAAACCAAGGCTCTCCTTTGTTTCAGGATGGATAATCTTTCTTGACTTTTTATAGACCGTGAATACATCCTTTGGTTTGACTCCCTGCGCCCTACCCTTGTCGATGATAACCTCATTACCCTCAATACCTATCAATAAAGCGGCTATGGGTTGATAATCTCTTTTTATCTCATCTAAAATCTTTGGTGTGACCTGGGCATAAGCTATAGTAAAGCTCAAAAGGAGAGTGATGATTATTTTAATGAAAAGACTCATCTATTCCCTCCAGAGATATGAAATAACCTTTTATAAGTTAATTACTCTAATCTTCGTATAATAGTCTGTTTAGAGTTTCGCCTTCTAACACTTCTTTTTGCAAAAGCTCTTCTACAAGCTTTTCTAACCTTTCCCTTTTGCTCTCAATCACCTCTTTTGATTTATCATAACAGCTTTTCAATATTTTAGCAATTTCTTGATCTATAAGCCTTGAGGTCTCTTCGGATATTAGTTCTCTTTCTCGATAGGGTGTGTCCAAGAAAAGAGCCTCTCTTTTTCTAAAGGTTTGAGGTCCGAGGATTTCACTCATTCCGTAATCAAGCACCATAGCCCTGGCAAGCTCGGTTGCCTTTTCTAAGTCATTCTGAGCCCCAGTGGAAACCTCCTCAAAGTAAAGTTCTTCAGCTACCCTTCCTCCAAAGAGAACGGCAATTTTTGATAGGATTTCACCTTTAGTAATCAGATACTTCTCTTCTTCTGGTAGCTGTAAGGTATATCCTAAAGCTGTTACCCCTCTCGGAATAATAGAGACCCTATGAACCTTCTCTTTTGGAGTGAGCACTGAGGCTACGATAGCGTGTCCTGCCTCATGGTAGGCAATTCTTCTTTTTTCTTCTGACGTGAGGTACCTGCTTTTTCTTGCCAGACCCGCAATAACTCTGTCAATGGCTTCCTCAAAATCCTCAAGTTCCACAGCCTCTTTGCCCTTTCTTGCTGCAAGAAGTGCCGCTTCGTTCACAATATTGGCCAGATCTGCACCCACCATACCCACTGTCCTTGCTGCAATTACCTTTAAATTCACATTTTCTGCCAGCTTAATATTACGAGAATGTATTTTAAGGATGGCCTCTCTTCCCTTTAAGTCTGGTCTATCGACAACCACCACTCTATCGAATCTCCCAGGCCTCAAAAGTGCTGAATCAAGGATCTCAGGCCTATTAGTTGCCGCAATGATTATCACCCCTTTCCGAGGATCAAAGCCATCCATTTCAGTCAAAAGCTGAGTCAGGGTATGTTCCCTCTCCTCAGTTCCACCGGCAGGACTAAGTCCCCTAACCCTGCCCACGGCATCAATCTCGTCGATAAAGATTATACAAGGTGCCATTTTTTCTGCCTGGGTAAAGAGATCTCTCACCCTTGCAGCCCCTACTCCAACAAACATCTCTACAAATGAGGACCCTGATATTGAAATAAAGGGCACCCCTGCCTCACCTGCCACCGCTTTGGCAAGAAGGGTTTTGCCTGTGCCAGGTGGGCCAACTAAAAGAACTCCCTTTGGTATTTTGGCTCCCAATGAGACAAATCTTTGAGGATATTTCAGGAAATCAATAATCTCCTTTAACTCCTCCACCGCCTCATCTACACCTGCCACATCTTGGAAGGTAACCTTTATCTCATTTTCCACATAAATTCTAGCCTTACTTTTACCCACACTCATTATGCCGCCATCTGGTGAGACAAAACGCCTGAAAATGAAAATCCAAAAAAGAATCAAAAGTAAAACAGGAACAACCCAGGAAAGTAAATTAATCCAAAAACCACTCTCAGGCTTGATCTCAAAGTTTATGCCCCTTTCCTCAAGAAGCCTTATAAGATCAGGATCATCTCCCCTGTGTGTGATGAAAATAGGTGTCAATTTAATGGGCTTTCCTCTTATCTCATGAAGGGTCTCTGCTGCCCCCTCCTTGAATTTCCCCTGGATGTCTCTTTTTCCTATAATTACATCTTGCACTTGGCCTTTTTTTAGAAGAGCCTTAAACTCGTAGTAAGAAAGCTTTTCAACGGGATTAAGATACCTTTGGAGCACATAAATGGTTGGAAGAGAAATAAAAACAAGAATGAGGATGAAAAGGGTTTTATGAGAGAAATTCATTGTGAGTTCAAAAAATCCCTCTGGCCAGTTGATTCCAGCACCGAGAGCCAAAATCTGCTTTGGAGATTAAGCTGTTTCCTCTTTTTAACAGCCTCTTTCAGAGGGATGTGAACAAACTGATCGTTTAAATAGCTGATCATAAGTCCTGTTTTGCCTGCCATTCCGGCATGAACAGCATATTGCCCTAAGAAACCGCAATACATCCTATCTTCCACATTTGCAGGCACACTTCTTATGATGTAACTAGGATCAATGTATCTTATTATCACCTCTAAGTTTTTTTCTTTGAAATACTTCTCAATCCTTTCCTTTAGGTATCTTCCAATATCACCTAACTTGATATTTCCTGAGACATCATACTCTGGGGGATCCTTTCTTACGTATTTTTGTCCAGCTCCCTCTGCCACCACAATTACCGCATGTTTTCTTGCTAACAATCTCCTCTCAAGCTCAGCAAGGAATCCTTTAGGACCATCGAGGTCAAAGTCCATTTCTGGTACAAGACAAAAATTAACCTCCTTAGTTGCTAAGGTCGCTGCTGCAGCAATAAAGCCAGAGTGTCTCCCCATCAACTTCACCAGCCCAATACCGTATGGCACGGCTATGGCCTCGGTGTGGGCACAGCGTATAGCCTCACAAGCAAGCTCAACTGCTGTATCGAAACCAAAGGTCTTTGATACAAGCCAAATGTCATTATCAATGGTCTTGGGGATAGCAACAACTGCTATTTTTAAACCTCGCCTGGTAATCTCATCCTTGATCTTGGTTGCAGCCCTGAAGGTTCCATCTCCGCCAATCATGAAGAGAATTTGTATGTTCATTCTCTCCAGGGTATCTACTATCTCCTCGATCTCTTGATGCCCTCTGGATGTTCCTAAGAAAGTTCCACCCATACTATGGATATCCTTAACAACCTCAGGATTGAGTTCCACTACAGGGTGTCCGTAGTGAGCAATAAAACCTTGTAGTCCATAACGAAAACCAATGATCTTGTTCACACCATATGAATAATAAAGAGTCATAACGATGCTTCTTATTACATCATTAATCCCTGGACAAAGGCCTCCACAGGTTACAATTGCCACCTTTGTTTTAGAGGGATCAAAGTAGATATAAGGCCTTGGTCCTGCAAGTTCAAGAGAAGGAGCTCCGATTCCTTTGCTCAATCTTTCACTAAGATAACTGTAATTAACTCTCAAGGTTACTCTGTTATTGTCAGTAACAAAACACTGGTGTGGAAGGTTTAGGGGACTTGGTATTTTAGCAGGACCTAAAACCTCTATTTCAGTTTCAATATCTTCAATTATCTCTTCTGTAAATTCCATGGGATCACAGATGTTACTCATACAGGCACTCCTTTCAAGAAACTCTAAGGGTTTTTCATTTTTCTTAATCTAACCGCCACAGCTTCCGCATGGGAGGGAAGATTTTCGTTCAATGCCATTGTTATGACTCTTGGTCCATCTTGCTTTAGTGCCTGAGGTGAATATTTGATAAAATTTATCCTCTTTAAAAATCTATCCACTGAGAGGCCACTACTAAATCTTGCTAAGCCCATGGTAGGTAACACATGGTTTGGTCCTGCGATGTAATCGCCCACTGCCTCAGGAGTATGGGCTCCCAAGAAAACTGCTCCAGCATTTTTTATACAAGCAAGATAGGCCTCGGGATTTGCCACCAGTAGTTCCAAATGTTCTGGTGCTATGGTGTTAGCTATTTTAAAGGCTTCATCGATGGTATTTACCTTAATTAAAGCACCTCTCTTTTGCAAAGCCTCCCTGGCAATTTCACTTCTTAGCCCTCTACTTAGGGCATCCTTTAGTTTTGCCTTTACCTCTCTGATGAGCCTTCCTGAGGTAGTCAAAAGGATACTCATGCTTTGAGGATCATGTTCTGCCTGAGCAAGGAGATCCCAGACTACAAAATCAGCATCTGCGTTATCATCGGCAACAATCACCACCTCACTTGGCCCAGCCAAAAGATCAATCCCCACCTGGAAGGAGACTATCTTTTTTGCCAGAGTGACATATATGTTCCCTGGACCACAGATCACGTCAACCTTCGGAATATTCTCCGTTCCATGTGCCATGGCAAAGATACTCCAGGGACCACCAACC
Organism: Caldimicrobium sp.; assembly: GCA_025060015.1. Lineage (GTDB taxonomy): Bacteria > Desulfobacterota > Thermodesulfobacteria > Thermodesulfobacteriales > Thermodesulfobacteriaceae > Caldimicrobium. The sequence continues at coordinate 7,132 of JANXDB010000020.1, forward strand.
CTGTAGATCTCATCCACTCCGGTCTCCTTTGCTGCAACCAAAAGGGCAGGATGAAGAGACTTATCTCCCCTTGGTGGAGAACACATGATGACTCTCTTAACACCAGCAAGTTTTGCTGGAATAGCCGTCATTACCACAGTTGATATGAGAGGGGTCTCTCCCCCCTTCCCACCTGGAATGTAAAGCCCTGCAGAGTCAACGGGTTTTATCAACTGCCCAAGAAGACATCCATCATCAGTGCTTTCAAACCAACTCTGCGGCAAAATCCTGGCATGAAAGTTCCTAACCTTGGCCACCGCAAGTCTTATTGCCTCTAAAAGCCTCTCATCAATTTCTTTATAAGCCCTTTGGATTTCATCCTCTGAGATTCTGAATTCCTCTGGCTTGAGATCTACCTGATCAAATTTAGAGGTGAATTTGCACAGGGCAATATCACCCTCCCTCTGCACAGATCTGCCTATACTTCTTACACTCCTTTCTAACCTTGATGGATAGGTCTCCAAACGGGAAGAAAGTGAAGCTAAAAACCTTTCCACTCTGGAACTAGGATATTTCAAGATCCTTATCATAGTATTACCACTTGGCAAAGGGCTCTTGCCAGGCCCTCTTCAACTCTTCAAGGCTTGCTTCGATGATAACTTTACCAGAAAAACCTCTAATGCGAAGAATAGGTTCATTGATTGACTCCCCAATTAAATAGCAGGGTAAGCCCTGAAAATGGGCTTCGAACTCTCTTCTATTCTCCGAAGAAACACTTACCACTATCCTTCCTGCACTCTCTGAAAACAGGAGAAAGTCCTCTCTCTTCTCCCCCTCAAAGGGGATAGCTGAAAGATCTATCTCCATTCCAAAACCTCCAGCAAAAGCCTTTTCAGCAAGACAAACCCCTAAGCCTCCATCAGAGCAGTCATGGGCCGACTCAATAAGTTTCGCATATAAACAATCTCTGACCCTTATGTAGAGCTCTTTGTTTTTCAAAACAGCTGGTTTAGGAACCTCTCCGCCTTTAATTCCGAGCATGTTAAAATACTCGGATCCGCCTAACTCTTCATGGGTCTCTCCAAGTATATATATCAGGGCACCTGCTCTTTTTACATCCATAGTCTGCGCAAGTTCCACATCAGGAATTTTGGAGACGACAGATATAAGCAAAGTTGGTGGTATGGAAATCTTTAGGGAGCCATCAGGGAGAATATTTCCAACCCCATATGGATTGGGATCTCCCTCTTTCAAGCCAAGATTCATAACATAGTCATTCTTCATAGAGTCCTTGCCTGAAATGAGAGGGATGCCAAAGGCAGTGCAGTATTCGTAGAGTGCTTTATTTGCTCTTACCAACTGGGCAAGCTTATATCTTCCATCGGGATTTTTTTCACTTTCAATGGGATCACACCAACAGAAATTGTCAAGTGCTGCCATGAATTCGGGATCGCCTCCCACACAGAGTGCATTCCTAACGGCCTCATCAATGGCATTAGCTGCCATGTAATAGGTATCAAAATCAGAGAACTTTGGACAAAGCCCATGGGCAATCACAATACCGGCATTGCTGTCTAAGTTATAACGCAAGACTGCTCCGTCACTGGGACCATCTTCCATTAAACCACAGAGTGGCTTAATCACACTCCCACCTTGCACCTCATGATCGTATTGTCTGACCACATACTCCTTGGAACAGATATTGTAACTTTTAAGAAGTCCCTTTAGGATCTCCTTTAAATCTCTAGGTTCTGGAATCTCTGGCTTTATAGGATACTCTGGTTTTTTCCACTCGGCGTATAGTCTTAGTTGGGGAACACCCTCGTGTAGAAACTCCAATGGCAGTAGTCCTACAGTCTTTCCGTCATAGAGGATGTGGAAATAGCCACTATCTGTGAATTTACCAAGGTCTGTTGCCTGCACTCCCATTTTACTGGCAAGTTTCAAGAATGACTCTAACTTCTCCTGAGGCACAGCCACTGTCATTCGCTCTTGACTCTCTGAGAGTAAAATTTCCCAAGGTTTAAGCCCTGGATATTTGAGTGGTGCCTTTGCAAGATCAATCTCTGCACCTCCAGCTTCCTTTGCCATCTCACCCACTGAGGAAGAGAGTCCTCCTGCCCCGTTATCGGTAATAGAATTATACAAACCAAGTTCACGAGCCTTTAAGAGAAAGTCTACCATTTTTTTCTGAGTTATGGGATCTCCGATCTGAACTGCAGTAGCTGGCGAACCCTCGTGTAAGGCTTCAGATGAAAAGGTTGCACCGTGAATGCCATCTTTTCCAATTTTACCACCAACCATTACAACGGCATCACCTGGTTGAGCCCTCTTCTCCCAACCAGGACTACCTAAGACCTTTATAGGTATGAGTCCTCCAGTTCCACAATAAACTAAGGGCTTACCCAAAAATCTGGGATCAAAAACAATGGATCCGTTTACGGTGGGAATTCCGCTTCTGTTGCCGCCATGTTCGACCCCTTCTCTCACACCTTCAAAGATTCTCTTGGGATGGAGAATTCTTGGGGGAAGTGGCTTATCCCAATCAGGCGGAGCAAAGCAGAAAACATCGGTGTTAAAAAGCAGCTTAGCCCCCTTCCCCGTGCCCAAAGGATCTCTATTCACCCCAACTATGCCTGTTAGAGCCCCACCATAGGGATCAAGGGCAGATGGGCTGTTGTGAGTCTCAACCTTAAACGCCAGGGCCCATTCATCATCAAGTCTTATGACCCCAGCGTTATCCACAAAAACCGAAAGGCAAAAATCAGCTTCCCCCTTGGCTTGTCTCACATCCTCGGTTGTTTTTCTAATGTAACTTTTAAAGAGGCTATCTATCTCAAGGTTCTCTCCAGTCTCGAGATCATGGTAATTAATGAGGGCATTGAAAATCTTGTGTTTACAATGCTCTGACCACGTCTGAGCAAGACTTTCAAGCTCCACATCGGTGATTTTATGATCTAAATTATGGGACTTTCTTACTTCAAGGAAATCTGCCCTCCGAAAGTACTCTTTAATAGCCGACATTTCCTCAATAGACAATGCCAAAAGTCGTTCCTTCGATAGTCTAAGAAGTTCTTCCTCTGAGTAGCTTGATAGATCAAAGGATTCCACGATGGGAGGGAAGAATTCTGTAACCCTTGGTGGCAGATAGTCAAACCATTTACTCTTAGCCTCATTGCGGGACAAGACAAACCAGCGTTCTATGAGTTCGTTTGCTAGAAGATCCTTTGCTATGCTTTCTATTTCGTCTCTTGAGAGTTTTCCCTTTATCAATAGGAGTCTTGCGAAGTAAACTGCCTCATTTTGTGGATTAAGGGGCCTATCAATAATGTAACTCAGAGCTTCTTCAGCAACTTTACCTTCATTGTCAGTGACCCCAGGTCTGAAACCTATCTCCAAAGCCCAATCAAAATCGATGTGAAAGACTTCGTAAATTGGTTTATCAATGGTGAAAATCTCTGTTATGGGATCACAGAGCGCTGATCGTGCAAATTCTTCAATGATCTCTCTTGAAAAGCTTCCCTCGACTATATAAACTCTGACCCATTTAAGAGACTCTGGAAATAGATTTAAGTCATTTTTAATCTTTTTTAGGATTTTAACGGCATGACTATCATTCAGTGCTTTTTGGAAGGTAACTTCTATTCTGTGATAGGCCATAATTCCTTTGGAGTATACCATTACATTGTTAAGTTGACAACGGCAGAAATGAGATTAATATTATGAAAAAAATCTGAGGAGGTTAATTGTGCCACAACACAAGTCTGCAGAGAAAGCTTGGATTCAAAGTGAGAAGAGAAGACTGAGAAACAGAATCTTTAAATCAAGACTAAAGACCGAGATAAAGAAGTTTTTGGGACTATTGGAAAAGGGAGACTACGAAGCCGCAGAAAAACAGTTACAGTATACCCAGAGTCTCCTCCACAGTGGAGTAAGCAAGGGAATCCTGCATCGCAACAAAGCTGCAAACAAGATCTCAAGTCTTTACTTAAAATTCAATAAGGTCAGGCAACAAACCCAGGCACATAGTTAAGACGGGGATGTAGCTCAGGGGGAGAGCGCCGGAATCGCACTCCGGAGGTCGGGGGTTCAAATCCCCTCATCTCCATGCACGAATTCATCATAATCATAAATCCTCTATGAAAGATCACAAACTCTGTTGTCTCTTTTGTTAAATTCATACAAACTAATAAAACAAACCCCTCTGAATAGGGAAATCTTTTCAATCCTTCATAAAAGATCTTACATAAGCCTTTACTTGCCTCTCTAGAGGTATTACCACTTCTCTTAGGGTTTCCGAAATTTAAAAACAGGGAATCGATGATTTCACAAAGATCGATCAAACTCTGTTAATACTAAATCTCCACGATTACGGCCCTTTAAGAGGTAATTATGGGAGAAATCCCCACAGTTCGAAGTTATCTCTAATTTTAACCAGAAATTCAACAAATACTCTGATATAAATTGCCAAAGACGCTATCCAAATTGACAAACAAGATAGTATAATATCTGTAAAAGATGAGCCTTGAGTTTCCAGATTTTCTACGAAAAGAGAGAATTAATATTTTAAAGAGAGGTAACATCAATTCCAAGGGGGCCTATATTCTCTATTTCATGGAGGCAAGTCAGAGGGCCGATCACAATCCTGCCCTTGAGGTGGCCATCTTTTTTGCCAACCAGGTAAAGGCTCCTTTACTTGTCTACTTTGGACTCATCGACAAATACAGGTATTCAAACGTAAGATATTACAAATTCATGCTTCAGGGAATTATAAAAACAAGGCAAAAACTGAGACAAAGGGGAATTAACTTCGTTATTCTTAAGATGGACCCCCCACAAGGTGCTATCCTGCTCGCAGATAGAGCAAAGATGATCGTCTTTGACCGTGGTTATCTGAGACATCAAAGACTCTGGAGAGAGGAAATCACAAGAAAAGTCTCCATACCTGTTCTTGAAGTTGAGGGAGAGGTGGTCGTTCCAGTGGAATTCCTCGCACAAAAGGAAGTTCCCTATGCAAGATTTCTTAGACCAAGGATTTTCAGGTATTTAACCCATTTCTTGGAACCCATTCCAACACTTGAGCCCAAAATTAAGGACCAACTTGAGTTTCCTGAGAATTGGGAGGAAGAGACGGAAGATATCTACCTATCAAAGCTTAACATAGACAAGGGGGTATCAACAGTTGAATACTATCAGGGAGGAGAGGATGAGGCTATGCTTAGACTCGAGGTCTTTGTCAGAGAGAGATTGGCCCTTTATGCTCAGCATCGTTCAGATCCAGGAATGAAGGTTACCTCTGAACTAAGTCCTTATCTTCGCTTTGGTCAAATCTCTCCGGTCAAGATCCTGCGCAGAGTTCTTGAGGATTACCCATTAGAAGATGAAAACGTGGCAAGTTTTGTGAATGAACTAGTAGTCTGGAGAGAATTAGCGAGAAATTATGTATGGTTCAATCCTCTATACAACCAGTATGAAGGCTTGCCTAAGTGGGCAAGGGAAACCCTGGAAGCTCATCTGGGAGACAAACGTCCATATATCTATGACTTAGATGTTTTGGAGAGGGCCGAAACCCATGATCCTTATTGGAATGCCGCACAGAGAGAACTTCTCACCAAGGGCACAATTCATAATTACATTAGGATGTATTGGTGCAAAAAGCTGATAGAGTGGACAGACCATCCAAAGCAAGCCTTTAACATAGCCTGTTACTTGAATGATAAGTATGCCCTTGATGGAAGAGATCCTAACGGATATGCAGGTATCTCATGGTGTTTCGGATCCTTTGACAGGCCCTTCCCTGAAAGACAGATCTACGGAAAAGTTCGTAAGATGAGCCAAGCATCTCTTTTAACCAAAGCCAATTTTTCAAGGTATTTAGAAGAATTCAGCTCCTAAAGCAAGTCTTCCAAATTTCATCTTCGCCAAGTCTCAGAACCAACGAGAAATTAAGAGAGAAACAACTTGCCTTGCAAGATAGTTGGAATAACTGAGGAGCTAAATCGATTCATCCTTGATGCCAAGCATCCACTGGCAAATTATCCGCTAACCCTTACCTTTAGTTTCTCCAATCGCTATTTTCCGCCTAAGGTCGTGAACCTCTGGGTTGAACTTCATGAATTTGAAAGAATGGGATATGTGCCTGAACTTATGATCAGAGCTGGTTTTAAGGACTTACACACCTACTCGCTTCGGGGCTTGCCCAGACCTGCAGATGATCGCTAGATACACCATATTCCGCTCTTCGATCCCCCTCTATGTGATCTGGGGAAAAAATCTTAGCTAGAGTACGGAGCCAGATGAAGATAGCTATAGTTGGCGGTGGCTGTGAAGTTTTAAGCTTAAGTAGAGACCGAAGCCCCTATTCCTCCATTGTCATGCACGTGGTGATAAAGGGATATAGACCTGATATGTGGCATTACCTGTTGATTACTGGATCGCTCCCCTTTTTTGGACAAATTAAATGTCAGAGTTAATAACTAAACCATAAATCACTTAACTCTTTTCTAAAGCTGATCTCAAGCCTTTAGTAAGTCCTATTGATAAAGGGGGAATAGAAGAAGAAGTTGTTCCTTCCGAACAAACCTTATAGCAATGGGCCCATAGAGAGTTTCCACAGGGTATTGAGCAGGGAATGTTTGGATAGGGAGGTATTTGAGGATATAGTATCTGCGAGGATGAGGATAAATGGATGGATAGAGAAGTATAATAGGGAGAGGGTACACTCTTCATTGGGATATGTAGTGCCTGAGGATATTTGGAAGTTAAGGAGTGAGGACAGGGATTAGATTAACAAGAGAGATGTCCAAGAAGGGGGGCCGAAAGACAGACCCTAACATTTTAGTTGTCCAAAATTTGGGGTCATCCCAGTCTTCACACCTGAGTCCCCTAAGGCGTGACCTGCGGAACAGTGTAACAAAGCTATAATTTTTCCAGCTTGAAGCTGATTAGTCTCATTTACAGTCCTAAGCTCAATCAGCCTTAACCCCCTTAGCAGGAAGATCCTTGGCAATTATTTGATTGCTATACATTAAAGTTCCAAAAATATCGGGTTTTCTGATCATCTCCCTTATGCGCTCAGTTGAAAAAATTATAGTTGTAGCAATAACAATTGCATATACACTTGCAATAGCAAACATAAAGGAAGTTTTTATCAGCAGTTGCGGCCAGTAAGTCTGATTAAAAAAGCCATCAAAAAAAATCCCAGTTTCTGGCCATTTTCCAGGGGATAACATAAAGGCAAGGATCCCCACAATGATGATCATAGTGGTCCAGGAACCTATGGCAAAAATCCAACCAAGTTTAAGATGGGTTTTCTGATCCACTTTTCCTAAGGTGTAGTAATATACAATTATTCCTACAACTTCTATAATAAAGAAAACCCACTCAGTTGCCCAACCCCAGACATAATTATGGATTAAATTTGTTATATTTGTTTTTATGCTTTTAGAAATTAAAAAAAATTAAAAGAAATTTTTTTGAATGTTTCACACTTAGGGCATTGAAAATAACTTAATGTCTTAAAACATCTTATCTAATATATTAAATTTAAAACCTCGTTAAAATCTGGTGTTCCTTTTACATGATAGGTTTTCATGCCCATATGTTGTGCTGGTAAAATATCGTCCTTTAGGCTATCACCGATCATAATCACCTCCACAGGCTTTAGATTAAAGTGACTCAATGCCTTTTGAAATATTTCAGGGCGTGGTTTCAGATAGCCGACCTCACATCCTATGAATATGGCATCAAAGTATTCTAAAAGCCCGTGTCCTTCAAGGATAGGGTAAAGTCTACAGTCCCAATTTGTTATCACAGCCCTTATAAATCCACTATTCTTTAGCTCTGATATAAAGGATCTAAAACCAGGCATTACTTTCACACACTCAGGTTGAGAGAAAAACCTATAAACCCTTTCAAAGGCCTTTTCAAAAAGGGGATGATCTTTGTAATCACTAAGAACCCTATCAAAAACTCTTCTCCAGGCCTCCTTACAAAGATCTCCATTTAACGGAGGTTTTAGCTCCTCTTGAAATATAACCTCATATGCTTCTCTAAGTCTTCCTGCCACTTTTTCTGGATCTATTTCAAAACCAAGGGGTTGGAGAAGTTTATAGTATATATCTCCCAAGGAGGGATCAAACCTTAAGAAGGTCCCTTCGGCATCAAAGAAAAATGCCCTAATCATGAATTTAACCAGGTTTTTTATTTCACCACTCTTAAATCCTTTCTATACTTCTCTGGAACAAGCTCAGGAAATTGAGTATAGTGAATCCTACCTTTGTCATCTTTATAAAAATAAAAAGAGGGCTTGGAATTCTTTATGTCTTTATATTGATCCTCAATTTTAACTTTGCTATGGCCTGATAAGTCATCCACTACAAGGTAATTTTTTATCGCTTCAAATTTTTTATCACCGATACCCTTGACTTTTTTCAATTCTTCTAAGCTCTTGAATCCACCTACCTTTTCTCTATATTCTATAATATTTTTAGCAATAGTTTCTCCAATACCTGGAAGCTTTTTTAACTCTTCTAGAGTTGCATTGTTTAAGTTGATCTTCTGTTGAGAAGAGACTATAGACGAATTAAATAAAATGTATAAAAGCAAAACTAATAAACTTTTCAACATCTTTGATAGGGGAGAGAAAGATTATTTTTCCTTCTCTCCCCTATATTTATGGATGTATCTTTTTCTTATTACACGCAACCTGTAGGTTTGGGGAGACCAGCCATTTTACATGCACCCTTTCCTGGTCCAGAGGGAAATAATTCGTAAATCTTTTTGAGGGGATAACCTGTTACCTTGGAGAGAATTCTCACCATAGGGGCAACCCCATTCTTCTTGTAGTAATCCTGAAGAACGTTAATCACCTTCCAGTGCTCTTCAGTAAGCTCCTGTATCCCCTCTTGCTCTTTGACATACTCTACCCAATCCTGAGACCAAGCTTCTAAACCACCAGCTAAAAAGCCATCTTCATCCACTTCAAAAACCTTTCCTTTGTACTCAACTGTAGGCATAGGAACACCTCCTTATTTTTAGTATTACCTTGGTTTTTAACTTCATTTACTTATCAATAAACCTATATGAGCTTTTAATTTTGTCAATAGATTTTTTAAATTTTTCAATTTTAGTTAACTAAAGGACTTCCTTTATAAGTGGCAACTCGTCGCACTCAGGGAATTTACTGCATCTTATGCAATCAGCCCAAACCTTTTGAGGAAGGTCAAGTTTGTTCACCTCCTTAAATCCGAGTTTTTTAAAAAATTCTGGTGAGGTGGTTAGGACAAAGACCTTAGGAATTCCTAGGTCTTTTGCCTCTTCTAAGCAAGCCTTAACCAATTGAGCACCCAGCCCTTTCCTTTGATACTCCTCACTGACAACAAGGGACCTTATCTCTGCTAAATCCTCCCAAAGAATGTGAAGTGCACAGGCCCCTACGATAAGATCCCTGTCTTCACAGACAACAAATTCCCTAACCCTCTCATAAAGCTCTGCCAAGGGCCTGGGTATAACATCTCCTCTTTTCGAAAAATGCATTATCAATTTGTATATATACTTTACATCTGATAGCTTAGCCTTGCGAAGCTTCATATGTTACAATATTACTCTATTTACTCTCTACTATAAATGGTTTCTCAACTCCTAACCGTTCTTTTGCTATAGGAATGGCCTTCTCAGCCTCTTCTCTACTCCCAAATTTACCTAAATATACCTTGTATAATATCTTTCCCTCTTGAGTTACCTCTTTTAATTCCGCTGAGTATCCTAGCCCTTTAATTTTATTAACCATTTGGTCTGCCTTATCTTTCTGAGAAAAGGCTCCTACTTGCAAGGAGAATTTGCCTGCTGGCTCCTCTTTTATTTTAGTTGCCAGTTGTGCCACTTCTTTCCTTTTATACTCCGGGGCCTCTTTCACTGGCTTAGATTCAACACTTTTCTTTGGCTTTTCTGCCAACGGAACCTCCTTCTTAATCCCTTCCTCCTTCATCACCTCCTTTGTGGTATTATCAACCTTAGCTATGCTAGTCTCATTTTGCACCGCCTTTGTCTCATTGGTGATCTTTGCAGTTTCATTGGTAACATTAGTAACATTTGATGTTATTGCCGGAACATTGAGGGGTGGAATTTCAGGTTTTTTATCGAGAGCTACCTCCTCAGCTACTCTCTTTCCCCCTATCTTAGTTCCGATCCAAACACCTAAAATAAAAGTCCAAATGAGAATACAAAGACCAAAGAGAACCACAAAGATAAGGGCAACTCTACTTAATTCAAACTTAACCTTCTTTTCCTCCATATCTCATTCCTCCCATGATTTTAATTTATTATTATTTAATTCTAACAGTTTTTTTAACTATACTCAATTTTTAAATTTTTCTCCTTTATTAGATCTTTTTCTCAAAGAAAAAATAGCACATAGTGCTGTATTGTATTCAGTATCTTGAAGAGTTTTCATAATTATCAAAGATTTACAGATCAAGGTTTTATTTTATTAAGAACTTTGGGTAGGTCAAGGGCAACTTCATTTTAGGTCTATTTAAAGAAGGCCAATTGAAAATATCGGGCCTACCAAAAAACATCTACGGATAATTTCCTAATCCTCTTCATCATCTTCTAACATACGATATTTGGGGGCCTCTGGGTCATCAAGTTGGCCACTTTTAACTGACCAAAGAAACCACAGCCAAGCCCCAATTCCAAGGGCCAAGGAAATGCCAATCAGAAAATACAAACTCCACATGGCTTTACTTTGTAAGCCTCAAAGAATTAGCCACAACAAAAAGAGAACTCAAGGCCATCAGTATAGCTGAAATGACCGGATGTATTTTGCCCATCACCGCAAGGGGTATGGCTATGCTATTGTAGGAAAAGGCCCAAAAGAGATTCTCTTTGGCGATCTTTAAGGCTTTTCTTGAAAGCATCAAGAACCGTGGTAAACTCCTCAGGTCCTTTTTGATAAAGACACCTTGAGCGGATTCCATGGCAAGCTCGACTCCACTTGATAGTGCTAAACTGGCATAACTCACTGCTAAGGCAGGGGCATCATTAATGCCATCACCAATCATAAGGACCTTTTCCTCTTTCTCCTGCCATTTCTTGATAAGTTCGGCCTTTTCCATAGGAGTGGCCTTAGAGATAAAATAATCAATGTGGAGAAAATTGGCAACCCTTTTAACAGATCTTTCCTCGTCTCCGCTAAGAAGCCAAATCTCCATGTCAAAATCCTTAAGAGATCTAACTACTTCCCGTGCCTCCTCTCTAATAGTGTCATCTACTATAAACAAAGCCAAAACCTTTTTCTCATCACCGAGAAAAACAGGAGTAAACCCCTTTTCTGTTGCCTCCTGGAGATCCTTTAGGGCTTGATCAGGCATCTCCAGATTTTTCTCATCCATAAACTTCTGATTTCCCAAATAATAAATTTTTCCCTCCACATATCCCTCAATGCCCCTACCTGGATAATTCCTGAATTGAGTTAACTTCGGTACAGAGGGCCCTTTGACAGCCTTCAGGAAAGCTTTCGCTATGGGATGGGAAGATCCGCTTTCCAAACCACAAGCTACCTTGAGGGCACTATCCTCTTCCACGGAGTAGGTTTTTACCTCCACTATCCTAGGCTCGCCTTTGGTTAAGGTGCCGGTTTTATCAAAGGCGATTTTGTTTAGATAAGGAACTCTCTCAAAAAGGGTAGAGTCCTTAATTAAAATTCCCAGTTCGTAGGACCTCTGAGTTGCTATCAAGTAAACAAGAGGTAGAGCTAGCCCAAGGGCACAGGGACAGGCAATAACTAACACTGAGACTGCTCTTAAAAGAGCCACCTTGGTCTCCACATGAAAGTTCCAATATAAAAAAGTCACCAAGGCAATGATTAATATCCCTGGAACAAAGACCTTTATCACTCTGTCTGCCAAAGTCTGAAGTCTTGGTTTTTCCTCTAAAGCCGTTGTAACTGCATGCAAAATCTTCGAAAGCAAAGTCTCCTTGACAGCCTTAACCTTGATTATCAGTCTTCCGTTAATGTTGAGGGATCCGGCATAAACATAGTCTTCCCTATCTTTATATACAGGCATGGGCTCCCCTGTAAACAGGGACTCTTGAACCTCGGAACATCCCTCCACCACTACACCATCCACAGGTATCTTTTCTCCTGGCCTTACTACAACTAAGTCTCCTTCTTTCAAAGTCTCCAAAAGCACAAGAACTTCTCCAGTTTCGGAGACTTTGGTAGCATAACGAGGTTGATAACTTAGTAAAAGCCTGAGGAGAGAACTTGCTTTGAATCTCATTTTCTTCTCCAAATACCTTCCCAAAAGTATGAAGGTAATAATCATGGCGGAGGTATCAAAATAGACCTCCTTTTCAAGGAATATAGCACCTACACTGTAAAGATAGGCGGAAAAGGATCCCAAGATGATTAGCACATCCATGGATAGTTCTCTTAAACGCAGACTCATAAAGAAGTTTTTCCAAAAGGGTTGAGCTGAGTAGAACATAACAGGGGTACTCAAACCCCAGGCAAGAAATTCGAAAAACCTTCTCAACTCCGGATCTATACCCTGGAAATAACCCGCATAAAGTGAGACCGTATAGAGCATAAGCTGCATGGAAAAAAAGCCTGCGGTTCCGAAGCGGATAAGTAAATCCTTGGCTTCAGCCTCAAGGACCTTCTCAGGATCAGAAGTCAAACCGGGTAAGGGAAGATATCCCAGGGAGGTTATGGCACTTAGGATCTCTTTTAGAGAAATCTCCTGAGGATTAAAACTTATGGTAGCCCTATGGGTGGCAAAGTTAATGTTAACCCTTTTTATACCCTTTTTCTTTCTTAAGAATTTCTCAATAAGCCATACACAGGCAGCACATCTTAACCCAGATATGCCGAGTTTTAATTCTGCCTCCTCCTCGCTTAACCTTTTTACCGAGTCCTCAAAGAGAGTCTCTTCAACTTCCTTAAACTCAGGCTGACCAGGAATCCAACCTTTTCTCCTTTCATAGAAGGCCTCAAGATCAGCTTCTCTTATGGCTAACCTTATGGCATAGCAGCCTGCGCAACAAAAGGGCTCTAATTTTCCACCAATCTCATACCAGAGCACTTCCTCTTTCTTGAGAGGGGCTAGACAATGAACGCAACTTAGAAATGGCTCTGACATCTATCTAATAAACTCTGACCAGATAAAATAGGCACCTGCTATAATCAGAAGAATACCAGCAAGATAGTTGAATTTTTCTCTGAGAAAGGTTTTTCCCTTAAAGGTTGCCTCACTAACCAGAAAAAGAGAAGGGATGGTTGCTAAACCAAAGATAAGTAGAGCTAAAAATCCCTTAGCAAAGGCAACCAAGGGTATTTTCTCCTTAACACCAAGGGCTGATACTGCAATAAATCCTGCATAGGAAAGCCCACAGGGAAGAAGACCATTTAAAATGCCAGCTGGAAATAGGTAGCTTAGGCCACCACTTTTGATTAAATTTGCCATCCTCACACTTAGAGCCTCTACTTTGAAAAGCAATCTTATAAATCTCGGTTTCCTGCGAAGGATCAAAAGAAGACCCATTACGATCAAAAGAAGGCTAACCAGAAGCACTAAAATCCTCTGGAAGGGCTCTAAATATTCCGCACCGGCAAGAAAGGATCCGAGAAAAGCCATAAAACCGCCAACAAAGGCATAACTCAAGGCCCTCCCCAAATGATAAAAGACATAAACTCTGACTCTATCCCAGAGGGAAAGCCCCTCCATCACCGAGGATAAAAAAAGCATAAGGGGGCCGCACATTCCGATACAATGGCCAAAGCCCCCCATAAATCCAGAAACAGCAAGGATTAAGAAGATGGGCTTTTCAACTTCCATCTATCGGTTTTTGATATGAAAAAGTATTTTGGCAAGGGTTTTCTTAGTGGATAAATCTATAACCTCTGCTTGCCACAGGGTTTTTTTGCATCGGGGAAGGATGATCTTGCCCTCATATTGCGCTGCTAAGATCTTTTTTACTTTGGCCTTGTTTTCTCCCATGTACATCTCCGGCATGGTAAAATCAACTAAAAGCTCTTCAGCTTGAAGAGGCGGATCAATCTGGATCTCTATTGTTAACTCCTGCATTGCCCTTACTGGTTTGGGTTTCAAGTCAAATATAATCTTATGCTTGCCAAAAAACACCTCACAGGCACTTTTCTGAAGATCACACTCGGTCTCTTTTGCTACAAGGGCCCTCTGAGAGAAACCCACAAAGAGCAGTAAGACCAAAGCTAAACTTAGGAAAGAGCGCATTTAGTTTCCTCCCTTCTGCATCCTTTTCATCTTTCTTCTCTCACGGATCATCTTGGTGTCTTCATACATATCCTCATAAGCTGCCTTAATTGCCTCTTCAAAGTTTCCAAGCTTACCTCCATTTCTCTGAATGAAAGCCAAGGCATCCTCCTTCTTCTCAAAGGCCCATTTGGCACGCTTAGTCATCACACCCTTTATAGATCCACCTATCACCCAATAGGCCCTTTCAGCATCTATAAGTTTTTTCGTGTTGTAATCAGCAACCAAGATCTTCACCGGTGCTTTATCTATGTTGATAGCCATATCCAAAGCAGCACAGTGAAGACTACAAACTCCCTCCTCATGGCCATCATCATAAACCACAAGCATCCTGCTAAAATTGAAAGCCTTTCGGTCCATCTGGCAGTACTTACAGGTTGGATGCTTCACAATATCATCATCTACTGCCTGTAATAGGGCAAAACCTCCAAACAATAATAACACAAAAAGAATCAAACTAACCACTCGCTTCATAACTCACCTCCTACTCGAAAATTTTTGAAGTGTTTGAGAAGGCTCTATCTCAATTATAACAATTTTTTGAACATAACACTATTTAGTAAAGATGTCTTAAAAGTTAAAATAAATATCTCTAAAGCTCCCTGGGAGTTCCATTTCAAAGACTATCTGTAATCCACCTCAATTCGCTTGAACAGAGGAAAGACTTCACCTTCGTAGGGTAAAAAAAAGATAAGATTCCACTTTCCCGAAAAGGGAATCTTTATCTTGGTAAGAAAATTAGAGCCCTCTTTAGGTGTGGCTTCATATTCCAGATCATATTCATTGTTTGCTATCCAGCTCACTCTTACCTTAATTCTGTTCACTCTATACTGATTCATGGCATCTTCATTAATTTTGAAGATAAGGTCGTTTTCACCCACCTTAAAGGTTGGGGAAGACAAAGTGAGATTATAGAACTTCTCTGCCTTTTTGTATTTATCATAGGAAATTCCAAGCTCGTAGGATTTTTCGTAGATCTTGCCATCAAAGTTCTTTTTACCAATGTATATGGAGAAAGCAATGGCAGAAAGACCAATAAAAATAACCAAATACACCAACCCTCTAATCATAAAACCTCAAAATTCTCACTTTTTACCAGTTTCTTTTGATTAAGATAGATTTTTATTTCAAATTTCTTTATATCCTTAGGCACAAAGACCAGCAGACGAACCTTTTTCTTCTCCTCTGAAGCTAAGACAATCTCCTCTGGGACAACCTTTAGAAAAGGCACAGTGCTTATTTTTATTTTCTGAGGGGACTTATTTTTGTTTTCCAATGAAAGCCAAAAGGCTCCAATAGTGTTTTCTCTAGCTTCCTTTGGGGTTGAAAAACCGAGATCTCTGCCTAAATGAATTTCCACTGGGTTTATCTTAAAGGAGTAGAAAATAGTTCCACCAAGTGAGAGGAAAAAAAGAAGGGTAGTAATCCAGATGGCTGGCCTAAAAAATTCCTTTAGGGTAAGACCCTTTTTTGATCCCCATAGGTATCTAATTAAGCCTGGCTTTTCCTTTTTGAGAAAAACCCTATCACAGGCTGAAAGACACTCCGCACAGGCAATACAGGCGATACCTGAGCCCTCTCTTATGTCAATCTTTACCGGACAGGCCCTTACACAGGCTTTACAGTTGATACACTCCTCCTTTCTCTCAGGATCAAGGGCGATTAACAGCGTCTTATCGTCAAAAAGCACAGTCTGAGCTCGGGCATAGGGACAGATCTTGGCACAGAAAGTTCGCCTCCAATAGAGGAAGTTAAAAAAAGTGGGCACAAAGATCAATATGAAAAAGGCAGTTGTCAGCCTGCCAGGTGGTTCTCCTCTGAAAAGTTTTTCCCAAAATTCGTAGGGAGAAATAAAATACCATATGAGGGTTAAACTGACCCATAGGCTCAGCAAAAAGATAACTGAGTAAAAAAGAACTTTTCTCTTTTGTAACTTCTCCGTAAAATCACATAGGACTGTTTGAGGACAGCACCAACCACACCAAATCCTACCAAAGGCAAGGGTTATCAGAAGAAATAGAAAAGTAAAAGCCAGCGTGAGAAGAAGCAGGAGAAAAAAATCCTCAAGATAGAGAGTCTTCCCCAAAAAATACAGCTTTAGGGTGGGCACATCAAAGCGAAGGGCACTTTCACCGGACACTTTGATCCAGGGCAAAATAAAAAAGGTGGCGGCAAGGAAAAACTTCACACCCCACCGCCACCCCTGAAGACTAAGAACCCTTCTCTTCATCGTCGTCTTGGAGCATGCGGTATTTTGGTTCCTCAATCTTTTCCTTTCTCTTCCTGTTAAAGTAATAGGCTATGATCATGGCAAAGGCAATCACTAAAATAGATCCATATAATAGATATTCCGTTGGACTCATTTGCCCCTCATCTTAAAGTATAGTAAAAGTAGCGCAAGGGCTGCTAGACTTGTAAAACCTATAGTGGCTATGATGGTTATATCCATGGTAATCCTCCTTATTTTTGTAAAGTTCGTATATAGGCAACCATGGACCATATGGCATTTTTATCAAACTGAGCCTCATAGGGAGGCATTCCTTTGTCAGTTCCCTTGGCTATGATTTTGTAAAGCTCACCATCAGAGATATCTTTTTCTGCGCCAAGCCATACTCTATCTTGTAAACCCGGTCCAATACCACCCTCTCCGTTTGCCCCATGACAAGCGGCACAGTTCTTTGCATAGAGATCTTTTCCCATAGCTATGGCTTTGGAATCTCCTGCCAGAGGATTTTTATCCTCGATAACTGCTGGTTCCGCTTTAGCCTTAAGACGTTGTGCTATAACTGGGTCCTTTGCTAATTCTTCCTGTAGTTCCTTTTCCTGGGACCAACCGGTAAAAGCTGGAGTATAGGCATAGATATAGTAAATGCCCCAGATGATCAGACCCCAGAAAAGAATTAGCCAACCCTTGGGAATTGGTCTGCTGCAACACTCCTCTGTTTCAAACTCTCTTAAATCATCGGCCTCTTCATATATATGCTTCATATTTTCACCTCCCCAAAGTTTTTTACTTTTTGACTGCCGTTCCTAAAACCTGCATATAAGCCACCAACGCATCCATCTCTGTCTTGCCTTTCAGAGCTTCTATTTCCTCCTTTGTATAGGGAAATCCCAAAGCCTTCATGTGGGCTTCGATCTGCTGTGGATCTAACTTTCTTTCTTTCAAAAAGGCATATTTAGGCATATTACTTTGAGGAAAGAAGGCCTGAGGATTTTCAAAGTGCTTATAGTGCCATTCATCGGGATATTTTCCTCCAATCCTTGCTAGATCAGGACCAGTTCTTTTAGAACCCCAGAGGAAGGGACGATCATATGCAAACTCACCGGCCTTAGAATATTCACCATAGCGTAGTACCTCAGTTTTTAATGGTCTCACAGTCTGAGTGTGACAGTAGAAACAACCCTCTCTTTGATATACATCCCTGCCAGCCAGTTGCAAGGCCGTAAAAGGCTTTAATCCCTCAAGTTTGGGATGCATTTCCGGTCTAAACATGGGATAAAGCATGGTAATAATGGTTCCTGCAAGGACTGCTAGAGTAGCCAAAACGGCCAGAACTACAGGATTTCTCTCTATGACATGATGGAGACTCATACTCTCACCTCCCCTTAAGCACTTTTTTCTTTGGCCTTTTTGACAGTCATGTAGATATTATAGAGAAAGAAAAGCATACCTATGGTAAAGATCACCCCAGCTATGGTTCTCATTTGCCAATAGGGATAGTTCTTGGCGATGATTTCAATCATGGTGTATTTCAATGAGCCATCGGGATTGACGGCTTTTTGTAGAGCACCCTGTTGTATTCCAGTAATCCACATGGTAATGGAGAAGAGGAGCTGTCCCACCAGCACAAACCAGAAGTGCAAGTTTGCAATCTTAACGCTGTATATCTCAGTCCTGTAAATCTTGGGAATCATGTAATAGATACAGGCAACCACTGTAAGGGTAACCCATCCCATGGTCCCCATATGAACATGCCCTATAACCCAATCGGTGTAATGAATGAGAGAGCTTACCACTCTCAAACTCTGAGTTGGACCCTGCACTGTTTGAAGGCCATAAAAGGTAATAGCTAATAGGAAAAACTTTGTAAGATAGTTGTTCTTTGCCTTTTCCCAGTCTTGTCCCACTGTGTAATAACCGTTAATCACTGAACCCCAGGAAGGTGCAATTAAAAACATGGTAAAGACAATTCCCAGGGTTTGAATCCAGTCAGGAAGGGGTGTATAGACGAGATGATGAGCACCGGTCCAGAGATAGGCAAAGACTAGAGACCAAAAAGATATAATGGAAAGCCTGTGGCTGTAAATGGGTAATCCCGTAGATTTGGGAAGAAAATAATAAAACATGGCCAGAATTGGAGTTGTGAAGACAAATCCCACAGCGTTGTGGCCATACCACCATTCCACATTGGCGCTGTTAACTCCTGCAAAGAGGTGATAACTTTTAAGCCACCCAGCTGGGATGGCAAGATTATTTATGATGTAAAGTATAGCAACAGCGATGACCGTAGCCACGATGAACCAAAGGGAGACATACATCTGAGGCTCTCTTCTAGTAAAGATGGTGCCAAAGATATTTATAGCAAACATAACCCAAAGGATTACCACCCCGATGTCCAAGGGCCATTCCAATTCTGCATACTCAAGAGACTGGGTTGCTCCGGCAAGAAGACTCAGGGCTGCAAGGGCAATGGCAATGTTGAAAATGTAAAGCTGTGCCCTAGCAAGCCTTGGAAAAAGAAGAGGCCTCTTGCAGAGCCTCATGGTGATGTAGTAGGTGATTCCAAAAATCGCACCCACTCCCAAACCAAAGGCTAATCCGTTGGTATGAACAGCTCTCAGACGACCAAAGGTAAAATAGGGTGCCACGTTGGTCTCTGGAAGCCACATCTGAATGGAAATCCAAAGACCAATAAGAATTCCCACTACACCCCAAAAAAGAGAAGAATAAATAAAGCCTAAAACAGTTCGGTAATCGTAACTGTAATCAAAACGTTCCTCTGCCATAACCCCACCCCCTAAAATTATTTTTAGGTTTCAAATAAATCTTATATTTAAAATCTCAACTTGTCAATATTAAATTTTTACCTTTATATTTTTTGAAAAATTGTATCACCAAAAACTATCTACGCATCTCTTTTCTTTTCGCAAGCTAAATCTTATGCTACCTCATACTCTCAGGATGGGACTAGGCCATGTGGAGGATCTGTTATTGATTGGACCTCTTAGGGATTGTGAGTCCTAATCCAGTGAACAGGATTCTTTTCACCTTTTTAAATCCTGGGCCTACATCCTGTTTGGACTGCTGACACCTAAAAGGTTCAGCCCATTGTTTATGACAATCCTACAGCCCTCTGACAAGGCAAGTCGTGCTAAGCTTAAGTCTTTATCCTCACCTAGAATCCTAAACTTGTTATAGTATTCGTGAAAGATTCCTGCAAGATCCAAAAGAAAATAGGTGATCTTGTAGGGAGCAAACTGGGTAGCTGCAAGCTCAACATGATCTGAAAACTCTGCTATTCTCTTTAGAAGTGCTAGCTCTTCTTTTTCTCTTAAGAGGGTCAAATCTGCCCTATGGATCTCCTCAAGATCATAGCCAACCGCCTCTGCCTTCTCCTTTAGAGAACAAATCCTGGCATGGGCGTATTGCACGTAATATACTGGATTTTCTGCAGAATGTTTCTTTGCCAGTTCTACATCAAAATCAAGAGGTGAGTCCTGACTGCGAGAGAGAAAGATGAACCTCACCGCATCAACTCCAACCTCTCTAACTAGCTCTTTTAACTCCACGTATTCTGCCTTTCGTGTGGACATGCTCTTTAGCTCGCCCCCCTCAAGGAGATTGACCATCTGTATAAGAAGAATAACAAGCTTTTCTGAAGGGATATCCATTGCCTTTAAAACTCCCTTAAGCCTTGCCACATAGCCATGATGGTCTGCTCCCCAAAGATTAATGGCAAGATCATAGCCCCTTTTAAAAAACTTTTCATAGTGATAGGCAATATCACTGGCAAAATAGGTCCAATCATTGCTGCTTTTTTTGATTACTCGATCCTTTTCATCGCCAAATAGAGAGGACTTAAACCACAAAGCACCCTCTGATTCATATACAAGTCCCCTTTTCTTTAGCTCCTCGATAACCTCTTCCACTAAACCACTCTCGTAGAGCCCCTTTTCTGAGTACCATTGATCAAACTCCACTCGAAAGTTCTTCAAATCATTCTTTATATCCTCTAAAATGATCTTTATGGCTAATTCTCTACATAGGGCAATAGCCTCTCTTTCCCCCTTCTTTAAAAGATCCTCAAAGAGTCTTAGGGCAACCTTGGCGATTTCGTATATGTAATCCCCTTGATAATAGTCCTCTGGAAAGGATATCCTTTCGCCTACTAACTCCTTTGCTCTAAGGTAAACCGAGGCTCCAAGGATATCCATCTGGGTTCCCCTGTCGTTGATATAGTATTCTTTATTAACCTCATAGCCTGCAAATTTAAAAATCCTTGCCAAGGCATCGCCATAGGCAGCTCCTCTGCCATGTCCAATATGTAGAGGGCCTGTGGGATTTGCTGAAACAAACTCAATTAAAACCTTCTTTCCACCTCCGATATCCACCTTTCCAAAGCTATCTCCGTCCTTTAAGGCCTCTTTTAGCGTCTCGAACAAAAGGGAATTTCTCAGCCAAAAGTTGATGAAGCCCGGACCAGCTATCTCTACCCTTTCAAAGAGTGCCCTCTCTTCTTTTAATTGATTAGAGAGATCTTCAGCGATCTTCCGTGGATTCTCCTTAAGTACACCCTGAAGAACTAAGGCAACGTTGGTTGAAAGGTCTCCAAAATCCTCCCTCTTTGGTTTCTCCACCTCAAAGTTAATTTTATCTATTTCTGTGTAGGATTTTTGAATACTTCTATCAATGATCTCCCTTATCCTTCTCCTTATCACCTTTCTTCTCTCCCTTAAAAATTTGCCAATCTAAGGAAAAATCAGGGCATTTTATAGGTTTTACATTATCAAAGGAATACTTTTTAGTGCAAACCCCTCTCCAAGCACATCTTACGCAGAAAATGGGATCCTCTTTAGAGTTATCCTGGAAAGGCTTCGCACTCAATGATAACCTTCCCCTTGAGAAAATCAACTGAGGTCACTTTCCCCTTCAATTTTTGAGGCGGCTCAAAAAAACTCTTAAGCCAAACCTCCTCACCTTTAATCTCAAGTTGAGTTATGTCTTTGACATATTCCCTCTCTTCATTGCCTACTTTTATCCAGATCTTAGCCTGGCACATCCTTAATCCTCTCCTTCATGGTATTGATTTTACTAAGAAACTCTAAAATTGACCCTTTGTCAAGGGTGTTTACACCATAATAAGGAGGCACCTTTGCCCATAGTTCCATAAGTTCTTGTGAGTATGGATGAGGAAAATCAAGGTATAATGCATGTAGAAGAATAGCCCTTCCACCAAGTAGCGACCTTTTAGAACCGTAAAGTCTATCCCCTACAATAGGATAGCCCCTGGAAGATAGTGCAACCCTCAGTTGATGCTTCCTGCCTGTAAGTGGAGACAGGAGAAGAAGGGTCTCCTCCTTTTCTCTCTTCAGAATCTCATAAAGAGTGAATGCTCGTTTTGCCTCTGCCGAAGGCTGGGAGAGTATTTTTACACCCTTGGCTGATCCATCGATTTTCAAATAGTCCTCCCATAAACCATAAGAAGGACCTTCCATTAGACCCTCAACTTTAGCAAGATAGAGTTTTCTCCATTTCCCCTCTCTGATGAGATTAAAGAGCTTACTAGCACACTTACTTCTTTTTGCTAAAACACAGACTCCTGAAACGGGTTTATCTAAACGATGTGCTACCGCTAAAAAAACCTTTCCAGGTTTGTTTTCACGTTTTTTAATGTAGTCCTTCAATAGCTCTAATAATGACTCTTTACTCTGCCTTGCTCCTTGAGTTACCAAACCAGCTGGCTTATTTACAACAATTAGATAATTATCGAGGTATATTATTTCTACTTCTCTTCTCAATAAGATCTCTCCTCTTGATCTCCCAAGGAATTCTTGGTTTTTGGTAAAACTCCTCTTGAATGCCAAAAAACTTGAAGATGAATCTAAAAAATCCCTTACCAATGCTTACTGGATGTAGAGGCACAATTTGGGGTTGATCGTAGGTGCCTATGACCTCTATGGGGAGATAGATAAACATCCTCTCCTTGCCAAGGATCCACTTATTGATATAGGGTATGTGTTCAATAATTGAGTCGATGGTTTTAAAAGGAGAAACGAGAAAGGTCATTGATACTCCCTTGTCCCTCAGAGACACAGGCCCATTACCAAAGAGCCTAAAACCTGGAGCTGATAGAAAAAGGGTATCCACATGTAGTTTGGTATTTTCAATCTCTCCTTTAAAATTAAGTTCTTCATAGGGTAAGAGATTGTTTTCTAGATTAGGGATCTTACCTCTAAAGAGATCAATGGGGCTGAGAAAGGCCAAAACCCTAACTAAAAGTGGAGCTCGGTAAAGATAACCCCTTTCAGAGGTTATCTCAACTTTACCATAGCTTTCCTCCAGCAGTTTTCTCTTTCCATCGGTGTAAAAAAATCCCTCTATTTTAAAAGGGCCCTCTAATATAGTTCTTGGCATCTCCTCTGGATAAAGACAGGAAAAGAAATCCAAAAACTCACTTTTAGTAGGGGGTATCTCGATGAAGAGATACTGAAAGGAGGGATTCTTCTCAAACTCCGTATGCAACTTAAGTCCACAAAAGTTGACCTCTGAAAGCTCCACTCTAAGTAATTGATTCTCTCTGAGGATAATCTTCCCGTAGGAGTTCTTGACTTCATGGGAGGTTGGTAAGGTGAGTTTTCCTATACCAAAGGATATCTCTCCCTTTAAAGGAAGGTTGAAGACGGTCTCTATGAGAGACCTATCTTCAACTTTGGCTGCATCCTTTCTTTGGTAATCCTCCCTGAGATCCAAATTTTCTAAAGTTAAGGTCCCATTGACTTGAAGAAGATCCTCTTCCCCTTTTAGGGTTACCTCTCCAGAGAGTCGACTCTTTTTGTATTGTATGGATAGATCCTTTCCTATAATAGATTTTGTGTCAAAAGAAAAGGACCCTGAGAGGATAATCTCAGGAGAGGATCTAATCAACACTGACTCTATCTGAGATTTGCCCTTTAGTGTAAATGGATTTTCCCTTAGATAGGCCTTTAGGGTCTTACTAAAATCACCCTCCTGCCAGAATCTCTCAACCTTATGCCATTTCTCTTCATTTGCTTCAAGAACTAGATTTCCCTTAAGTTTGCCTCCAAAAATCAACGGCTTTTCAAAGAGACCAGCTAACTCCCGAAAATCTACACGACCATTATAATTCAGTACATAATCCCTTTCCTTTTTTAGGTAGATATCAAAGGCGGTTTCTTTAGAGGAGATCTCTCCCGCAAGTTTCAAGGTCTCTCCCCTCTCGAAGGCCAGATCAAGATCAATTTCTCCTAACTTTGCTTTGCCTGTAAAGAACAGCAAGGCCCCATCATACCAAAGTGAAAATCTCTCAAGATTTATCGGGACCTTCTTAAGGGTAAAAGAGGAATTTTCCGCTATAACCAATCGCTGTAAATTTTGTAAGGTCTCTTCCCCAATTTTCCCCTCACCCTCTAAGTAAACACTTTCTGAAGAGCCATCAAATATACCCTCTATAAGAATCTGGGAATCTCTGTGATAAAATCTGCTGGGTTTGACCCTAACCTTACCATCATCAAAGGTAAAGGAGAGGATAGGTGATTGAAAATCCAAAGTATAGTCTCCCGAGGAGAATTGGCCTTTAAGGGAGGTTATGTCTCCTTTAAAATGAAGAGCCTGCAGTAGTTCCTTATAATCTGACACCTGTCCCTCTCTGGAAAGTGGTCCCTCAAAAGTTAGGTCCTTCAGATAGATCTCTGAAAAGGCAATATCGTATTTATCTATAAGATCATAAATCTCAGGTTTTAACTCTCTATAATCCTGTAAAAGGTAATATGGAAGCAGGGCTTCTTTTGCCCTTGCTCGAAGACTAAGGCTTGATAGGTTTATCTCCCCCTCTATACCCCTTAGATAACTTCCGTCAAGTTTAAGCACTAAATCATGAAAGCCCAGCTTTTCCCCTTCAAAGGATATTGAACCCCTCTCCCAGTAAAGAAAATCCTTTAAAGGGTAAAATTTCAAACCTAACCCTTCAGCAGTCAAGACCACACTCGGTTGTAATGATTCTATTTTGCCACTGACATTAAGATTACCCATAATACTACCCTTGAGTTCCCAATCTTTAAGAAAAGAGAGTCCCTCAGTGAGTTTTATGGCAACCTTCTTAACTTTAGTCGCATCTCCTGAGAAGCTCCCCTGAAGTGCAAGGCTTTTATCTTGTCCAAGGAGATTGAGTGTCAACCGAGACACCTGGAATCGGATCTGCTCATCAACAAGAGACCGTCCTCTAAAATGAAAGCCCAAATCTTTAAAGGATAGTTCTCCCTCGGTATCGGTAAAAGTTAGGTCTTTTTCAGGGATATAAAACTCACCCTGAGAGATCTTTCCCTCAACATGGAGATTTTCTGGTAAAAGTAATTTTGAAATAGTTGACCCCTTTGTTACCAGAGTCAAGTCAGTTAAATGACCACCTCTAATTCTATTAAAAAGTTCCTGTGCAAGCTCTGTTGAAAGGTGAGGTGTGAGTAATTCTTTAACATGAGACCAATCCAATTCATTTAGTTTGCCCTCCAATTGATAACTATTACTTGTCCTAATTAACTGCAATTCACCCCTCACCTGAGGATATTTCATATCAATGGGAGCAAGCCTTAGCTCATATTCCTCTATATCTCCTTGAAAATAACCCTGAAAGAATCCACAGGCAACCGGTGCTTCTCCTTTGTCAAAGGCTATACAGGGAGCAGCTCCGGTAAAGCCAGCATAGGCCTTGCCCTTTTCAATACTTAACTCCAAATCCAAATCAAAGTTGGTTTTGGTAAGCACACTCAAATCCTTTAATCGCAATTTAGCAAGATCCAAGGACTTTAACTTGAGAGAACTCTCCATAAAAGAATTCTCAAGATTATACCTGAGGTCAACCTCTAAGGAAGAGAAGGCATCGCCCTTGACTTTGCCTTTAAGTAAAAACTGAGGATATCTACTTACTGCCCTTAGACTGGCAATCTCTAACCTAATTAGACTATTCTTTGCTACTTCATATTCAACGGTTCCATTTCTTATATCCAAGGTGACCTGAGAAATCCTTTTTAGGATGGACAAGAGTTCTTCCATTTTAAACTTGGAAGGCTCCACTGACCAGTAGATTTTGACATGTGGATTTTTCATATAAACAAAAGAGGGATAGAAGTTGAAAGTCAAAATTCTTTTCCAATCAAAATCTAGCCTTCCCTTAGGAAGGCTAAATTCAAGGTCCTTACTGGAGATCTTTAGATTTTCAAAGGTTAATAACAATTTGTATATGTTCACATCAACCTTTTTATAATCCACATCAACCTTTATCTTTTCTGATAGAAAAGCTTTTACTCTCTCCTTGAATAGGGAGTTATTGAGTATAAATTCGAGATTGAAAGCAATAAGGCTCAAAATCATTATAAAAAGGACCAAGAGAAGGGAAAAGAAAAGGAATAGACGTTTCATTGTTTTTATATTACCATTTTTTTGCCAACCTGGTAGCTAATTTTACGGCCTCAATAAAGCTTGTCGGATCTGCTTCCCCTTTTCCTGCGATATCATAGGCTGTGCCATGCACCGGCGAGGTTCTCACTATGGGTAGACCGAGAGTTAAATTCACCCCATCTCGAAAATGTAACATCTTAAAGGGAATCAATCCTTGATCATGATAAAGGGCAACAAGGAAATCAAATCTTCCTTGGAGGGTCCAATAAAATAGACTATCCGCTGGGAAGGGACCATAGAGAGGTATACCATTTTCTTTGGCCTCAAATACGGCAGGCTTAAGGATCTTTTCCTCCTCATCACCAAGCAGGCCACTTTCTCCAGCATGAGGGTTTAATCCACAGAGGGCTATCTTGTAATCTCTTTTTTTGCTACTTAACCTTCTCAAGAAATCAAAGACAAGCTTTGCTACCTCCACCACTTTATTCTTTGTTATCTCATAGGGCACTTTTCTTAAAGGAATGTGAGTGGTAATCAGGGCGAGTCTCAGTCTTTTTCCGTAAAAGGCCATGGCATAGGTTGATGCTTCAAGCTCCTTGGCAAGCCACTCAGTGTGGCCTCTGTAGGGTAAACCAGCTACCTTCAGTCCTTCTTTATTTATGGGAAGGGTTATAAGACCTCTAATCTCCCCACGATTAATGGCAGAGATAGCCTCCTTAATATATCTTGTCATAGCTATGTGGCTTTCATAGGTTGGATAACCGGGGCTTACCTTAAGAGATGATAGGTTGATAATACTGAGATTGGGAGGCAGGGTTTTTTTACGGCGTCTTGTCTCCTCTCTGATTAGGAGTTCATCTCCGAAAAGAATGAACCAGGCTTTGATCTTTGCTAATTCTGAAAAACTTTTTACCAAAATCTCTAGGGAGACCCCAGCAGGGTCACCCAGGGTTATTCCAAGTTTTATCATTTCATCTCTTCAAAATCTGCATCAATCACCTCATCACCAGTCTTTTTGGTTGTCTGTCCCGCACTGGCAGTACCTTGAGCCTTTGTGCGGTATAGCATCTCTGCTAACCTGTATGATGCTTGAGTAAGCTCATCGCTTGCCCTCTTAATGGCATTGATATCATCGGTTTCCATGGTGTCTCTGAGTTGTTTTATCTTCTCTTGCACATCCTTTTTTAAATCCTCAGAGACCTTGTCTCCCAGTTCCTTTAGGGTCTTTTCAACGGAGTAGATCAACGAATCAGCTTGATTTCGTACCTCTGCCAGCTCTTTCTTTTTTCTATCCTCCTCAGAAAATTGCTCTGCCTCTTTGAGGATCCTCTGAATCTCCTCCTCAGATAGCCCAGAGCTTGGTCTAACTACAATGGACTGCTCTTTACCGGTGCCTAAATCCTTAGCAGTAACATGAAGAATTCCATCGGCATCTATGTCATAGGTCACTTCAATCTGGGGAACACCTCTTGGTGCTGGCGGAATACCTACTAAATCAAACTTAGCAATACTCTTGTTGTCCTTTGCAAGAGGCCTTTCTCCCTGTAAAACATGGATGGTAACAGCTGTTTGATTATCGGTTGCGGTGGTAAAAATCTGACTTTTACGAGTGGGAATGGTTGTGCCTCTGGGTATTAAAACCGTAAAAACCCCACCTAAGGTCTCTATACCCAAGGAAAGAGGTGTAACATCTAAAAGGAGCACATCCTTTACCTCTCCCTTTAACACCCCTGCCTGTATCGCAGCACCCATAGCCACCACTTCATCCGGATTGACTCCCTTTACAGGTTCTTTGCCAAAGATCTCCTTAACCTTTTGCTGAACCTTGGGCATTCTGGTCATACCACCAACTAAGATAACCTCGGATATGTCCTGAGGTGTGATTCCTGCATCCTTCATGGCAATTCTGCAGGGTTCTTCCAACTTGTTAATTAAATCTTCAACCAGGGCCTCAAGTTTGGCACGGGTGAGTTTTGTGACCAAATGCTTTGGACCAGTTGCATCTGCCGTTATAAAGGGAAGGTTTATCTCTGTCTCTAAAGTGGAAGATAGTTCGATCTTTGCCTTCTCAGCAGCCTCCTTTAATCTCTGAAGAGCCATCTTATCCTTTCTTAAATCGATTCCATTCTCCCTCATAAACTCTTCAGCGATGTAATCCACTATTCTCATGTCAAAATCTTCTCCACCAAGGAAGGTATCACCGGAAGTTGACTTAACCTCGAATACTCCGTCACCAATTTCCAATATGGAAATATCAAAGGTACCACCTCCCAGGTCAAATACGGCGATTAATCCCTCCTTTTTCTTCTCCATTCCATAGGCAAGACAAGCGGCAGTGGGCTCGTTGATTATTCGGATTACATTTAGCCCGGCTATCCTTCCAGCATCCTTCGTTGCCTGCCTCTGTGTATCATCGAAATAAGCAGGCACTGTGATAACCACATCGGTTACCTCTTCTCCTAAGTATTCTTCTAGATCCTGCTTAATTTTGCGTAGGATCATGGCAGATATCTCAGGAGGACTGTATTTTTTGCCTCTGATCTCCACATGGGCGTCCCCGTTTGGTGCTTCCACTATCTTATATGGAACCTTTTTTCTCCACTCCTGCACCATGGGATCATTGAATTTTCTTCCCATAAGTCTCTTTATGCCAAAGATGGTATTTTCGGCATTTATGATAGCTTGCCTCT
Organism: Caldimicrobium sp.; assembly: GCA_025060015.1. GTDB lineage: Bacteria > Desulfobacterota > Thermodesulfobacteria > Thermodesulfobacteriales > Thermodesulfobacteriaceae > Caldimicrobium. The sequence goes on from JANXDB010000020.1 coordinate 35,733, forward strand.
TTGCAGGTAACCCCACCAAAATTTCTCCACTCTCTTGAAAGGCAACTATAGAGGGTGTAGTCCTTCCACCTTCTCTATTAGGTATAACTTTAGATTCACCACCCTCAAAAAGGGCCACACAGGAGTTTGTAGTCCCAAGATCGATTCCCACAACTGGTATCTTCTTAGCCATGGCTTTAACCTCCTCTTATCTAAATTTATTCTTGAGCTCCCTGTTCTTCTTCAGCTAAGGTTTCTTTGGTAGAAATCTTTTCTTTTGGTCCTCCTTGACACACACATACTAAGGCTGGTCTAATGACTCTGTCGTGTAATTGATACCCCTTTTGAAAAATCCTTATAATACTACCTTCTGGCATCTCCTCGTGGGGTTCTGCTTGAAGAGCTTCGTGGAAATGGGGATGAAAGGGATCCCCAATGGTAGGTTCAAATTGTCTGAGACCAAACTTCTCCAAAGTCTGAACTAAGACCTTTAAGGTCAGCTCTACCCCCTGTTTGAGAGCCTCAATATTGGCGCTTTTCTCAAAGGCTGTAAGCGCCATCTCTAAGTTGTCAACCGTAGGAAGGAGTTCCTTGAAAACAGATTCCAAGGCAAATTTAAAATACTCTTCCTTTTCTCTCTTGAAGGCTTTTTTGAGATTCTCAAGCTCTGCAGCATATCTTAAAGCCCTATCCTTCCATTCCTTTAATTCCTCTTCCGGTGCAGTCTTGATTTCCTCCATCCCAAGGCCTCCTACTCAATACTTTACAAAGGGTGATTTTCGTTTAACATAAAAAATAAGATCAAACTCTCTTTTTTCCAGTATTTTTTGAGATTTTATGCTTTGCAAGGAGTTTACGCTATGCATCCTGAACTGTGGCAAATTAGAGAGATAGTTCTCAGGGCTTTAGAGGAGGACCTGCCCTTTGGAGATATAACCTCAGAAATACTCATACCTGCAAATCTCATGGCTAAGGCCTATTTTTTAGCTAAGGATAATTTGGTGCTATGTGGACAACCTGTTGCGGAGAGGGTATTTCAAGAGGTTGATCCTGAAGTGCAAATTGAATGGTTTTACCAGGAAGGATCAGAAATACAACCAATGACAAAATTTGGCTATGCAAAGGGTAAAGCCATTAGCCTTTTGAAGGGAGAAAGGGTTGCCTTGAATTTTTTGCAGCATCTTTCAGGCATTGCAACTAAGGTGAGAAGAATGAGCTCAAGGCTGGGGAAGGGCAAGACCTTTTTACTAGACACGAGAAAAACCATTCCAGGCCTTAAGGTTCTTCAGAAGTATGCAGTAAAAATTGGGGGTGGAGAAAACCATCGTTTCTCCCTTTCTGATGGCATCCTCATCAAGGATAATCATATCAAAGCCTTAGGTGGACTCCCCAAGGTCCTGGAAAAACTAAAAGCCATTCAAAATATGCTCAAAATCGAATTAGAAGTAAAAACCCTAGAGGAGCTCGACTTAGTATTGGAGACCCCAAATAGGGTGGATAGAGTCCTTCTGGATAACTTCTCTCCCGAAGAGATCAAAAAAGCCTTAGAAAAGGTCAAGGCCTTGAGGCCAGACCTGGAAGTTGAGGTTTCTGGTGGAATCACCGAGGAAAATGTAGAACTTTATGCCTCTTTAGGTGTTCCATATATCTCCAGTGGGGCCCTTACACACAGCGTAAGAGCTGTGGATATAAGTTTTAAGATCGAGGAAACCTGGGAATAAACAGGGGCAAGAGCCCCCAAGGCTAACTATCCAGCAAAGGCCTTTTCTAAGGGTGGAATAACCTGTTTCTTTCTACTCATTACTCCGTCAAGCCACATGCCCTTGCCTTCGATCTTCTTACCAAAGGCCTTCTCAATGATAGCTGGTTCATCAGTGACCACGAAAAGATCTGTGCCTTCTTTCATAATATCAGTGAGCATAAAGACAATGCTATGATAACCACCTTCCTGTTTCATTTTGACAAGCTCATTATATATTTCTTCTTTTCTACCCTCAATAAGAGAAAGATCAATGACCTCGATCTGGCCTGCTCCAACCTTTTTACCACTCATATTGTAGTCCTTGTAATCTCTCATGATGATGTCCCTTACACTCATACCACTCACATCTGAAAGCTTTGATTTGACCTCAATGCCAAACTTGGTGATATCCTCAACGCCTGCAATCTTGGCTAAGGCTTCGCCAGCAGCTTTGTCCATGGGAGTAGTGGTAGCTGACTTAAAAATAACAGTATCACTGAGGATGGCAGAAAGCATGATGCTTGCAATATTCTTAGGAATTTCCACTCCTGTGGTATCGTAGAGATATTTAATGGTGGTTGCAGAGCATCCTACAGGAAAATTGACAAAGCAAATGGGATTAGGTGTGGTAACATCACCAATCTTGTGATGATCTACCACTGCCACAACTTCAGCCTGGTTTAGATTATCTACACTTTGAACCACATCACTGTGATCAACAAGAGCTATCTTCTTTCCCGCACCATCGGTCATCATCTCTGGCACTGCAAAGCCAAACTTTTCTAGGACAAACTTTGTTTCTGCATTGGGCTCACCCTGTCTTACAGGAACTGCCTCAAGCTCAGGCATTTTCATCTGGGCAAGAACGCCTCTTTTTTTCCATTCATTCCACAGATGAGCAAAGGCAATAGCTGAACAAATTGAGTCCGTATCTGGATTCTTGTGACCAACAACATAAAGGGTGTCAGCCATAACACACCTCCTTTTTGATTTTTTGAGATTTTACTTATAGATTATCACTTGTCAAGACTATGTATTTTAACCATGTTTTAATCAATGTCCCGTGATTCCTCTGTCTACGCCAAGATAGGTATTCACGGTCTGCCAAAACATATAGGTATTAGTTCTTTTCAGCTGATTATGTGGCCAAACTAACCCTGATTTCATCGGCGGTTTAAACTTTTTTATTGACAATCAAAACAATAGGAAGTAATTTACTTACCACAGGGTGTTTTGGGAGAGACAAAAGATTACTACCAATGAACCTTAAAAAAGAATTAAAATACCTCATAACATTTCTCTTGCTGTTTACTTTTTTCTATGTCTTTCCAGCTCCAGAGAGAATTCTTCAGGGCATAAAAGAAGGCACACTACTTTTGAGGTTATACATAAGGGAACATTTTCTGTTCTGTTTGGTGCCGGCTTTTTTCGTGGCAGGTGCCATTAGCACCTTTCTCTCGAAGGAATCCATCATCAGATTACTGGGACCCTCTTCTCCAAAGGCATTAGCCTACTTAGTTGCCTCTGTATCTGGAACCATCATAGCAGTTTGTTCCTGTACTGTGTTACCTCTCTTTGCAGGCCTCTACCTGCAGGGCGTAGGCCTTGGTCCAGCTATAACCTTTCTTTACTCAGGTCCAGCTATCAATATCTTAGCCATGATATTAACGGCTAAGGTTCTAGGACTCAACATAGGCTTGGCAAGAACCATAGGATCCATTACCATGAGCATCCTATTAGGCATTCTTATGCACCTTTTCTTCAAAGGATCAGAACCACAAAGGAAAATCCCAAGCCTTGAGACTAAAGGGGCTTCAGAGATGTCTCTTGGCATTAAAAAAAGCATCTGCCTTCTCCTGACCCTTGTTGGCATCCTCATCATTGGAACCAGCAAATTCAGCTTTAAAGAACCTCTTCTCTTTCTTTTTTATGCTCTTCTATTGATTGAGCTTTATATCTTCCTTGGTTTATCTGTGAATAAGGTCTTCCTTGCTCTATCAATAGTTACCCTATCAGCCCTGTTATTTCCATCAATTGAGATCCCCTTTGTCTTTGGAGTGTTTATGGTGTCCTATTACTCAAATTCAAGTAGAGGTCTTCTTAAAGAGTGGTTTGATCAATCCTATCTACTTGCAAGGCAGATTTTTCCCTGGCTTTTTTTAGGTGTATTCATGGCTGGATTTCTCTTAGGAGGAGTAGAGGGTGAAGGGTACATCCCCAAAAGAGTTATAGAAGAGCTGTTAGGGGGGAATAGCTTTTTCACTTATCTTTTGGCCTCCATTTTAACGGCACTTATGTACTTTGCCACTTTAACAGAGGTTCCGATTATTCAGGGGCTCCTGGCCCAGGGAATTGATGCTGGACTAGCAATCACCATGCTCCTTGCAGGCCCTGCCCTCTCACTACCGAGCTTGCTTGTGCTCAAGGCTATCATCGGCCCGAAAAAAACCTTAGTTTATGCTTCCTTAGTTGTGTTCCTATCTGCCCTCTATGGTTTTTTATATCAGATTATGGTGAAAATCTAGTGGAGGTTTAGCTATGCCTAGGGAAATCAAGATCTTAGGTGTAAGCTGTTCAAAGTGTGATCTCCTGTATGAAAATGTTGTAATGGCTCTGGAGGAATTAGGCTTAGATGCCAATATCATCAAAGTCAAAGATCCTCACAGGATAGCCTTAGAGGGTATTCTCATCACCCCAGGGTTGATGGTTGATGGAAAGATTATCTCACAAGGGAAGGTTCTCTCTGTGGAAGAGCTGAAAGATATTCTAAAGAGCTAAGCTTACATCTCAACTCTTGTTAGTACTCCGTGTAATTTGGTTGTGGGTAACTCAAGAAACTTGATAAAATGGGGACTCAAGTGTTTAATCAAACCATAGAGCTTCCACACAGGATGTCTGGTCTCAATGGTTTCTAGGCCATAGAAAATCGCCCTCTCGTCGATCCCATGCTCACGGAGGATATCCTCTATTCGCAAAGGTTCCATATATCCATAGGCTATCTCAAAAACCTTGGCACCACAACAGATCTCTTCTAAAAAACCCGTGGTAATACCATAGGGTTCATTTTTTCTTATCAGACAGACAAAGATATTCTCTTCATAGATTATGCCGTGAAAAAACATGGTTTCCACCACATAGGGCGGGAAGGTGTAGGGATCTCTTATAAAGAAAAGAGCTGTGCCAGGTATTTTGGGATTGGTTTTATAGACTCTTTGAAATTTATGCACAAACTCCTCTCGGGTCAAGAATTTCATGTTGTTGTAAAGGGCCTTTTGCCCCTGGGTATATAAAATGATGATCACAAAGGGAACCCCTGCCAGTATCACGGACCAAAAACCTCCCTCGAAAAACTTGTGCCAGGTTGATGTAAAGTAAAGAGCTGAAATCATGGCGGTAAATATAGATAGCAAGAGAAAAGCGATTTTTCTCTTTATGAAAAACACTGATACTAAAAAGAGTCCTGTGATGGTCATATCTCCAGTAACTGCAAGACCATAGGCAGAGGCAAGCTTAGAGGAACTTCCAAACTGATACATTATAAAACAAACTGCCATGTAGAAAAACCAGTTAACTGTTCCTATATAAATTTGGGCACTTAGCTCGTGGGAGGTGTATTTTACCTTTAAAATAGGTAGAATCCTTGCGGATATTGCTTGATAAACAATACTAAACATGGCACTGATCATGGCCTGAGATGCTATTATAGTTGCCAAAAGAGCAAGCATGAGAAAAGGAACATAGAGATATGGAATAGCTTTAAGACACATTTCAAAGAGCACATACTTTGCCTGAGGGTTCATCAACAAAAAAGCACCTTGGCCAAAGTAGTTGATAACCAGTGCAATAAAGACCAATCTCCAGGCCTGTTTTATAGGTTTTGCTCCTAGATGACCCATGTCGGCATACATGGCTTCACTTCCCGTGGCACAGAGGATTATCTCCCCAAGGATAAGATATCCCTTCCATCCCTGCTTAAGCAGGAAATCAAGACCATATAAAGGATTAATAGCCATTAAAACCTCAGGCACCTGTGATATGTAGTAAACACCTAGAGAAAACAGGCTCACAAACCAGAGGACCATCACCGGTCCAAAGGTCCCAGAAACTCTCTCGGTTCCCCTTGGCTGATAAGCAAAAAGTAGCGTGGCAATAAGGATACTGATTAAAACGATGTGGATTTCCTTGAGTTGAGGAAGCCCAGGAATAAGAGAAATGCCCTCAACGGCACTGAGAATACTTATAGCAGGAGTTATAACTCCATCCCCCATGAGAAGGGAGATGGCAACAAAAGAAACTAAGGTTACCAAGGATAGGCTCCTCTTTGACTTAAGAAGAGCCTTTAAGATTTCAGAGAGTATAAGGGTTCCGCCCTCTCCACGCATACTTAAACTCATGGCAAGAACTGTGTACTGAAGAGTGGGAAGAATAATCAAGGTCCAGAAGATCAAAGAAAGAACACCTAAGACATTCTCTTTAGTTACTGGCAAAAGAAGAAAGACAACGCTTAAGGTATAGATAGGGCTTGTGCCAATATCCCCAAAGACAAGCCCTATAGCCTTTACTATCCTTTGCATGCCCCAATTCTAACACTTAATTGAGGTTTTAAAAGGATTTGCAGATCAACTCTGATAAAACTTTTTAGCCTCTTGAAAATCCCAAGGTCTTATTTTGATTCCATCAAAGATGATTAGGGATGTTCTCTTTTCCATTAAAATCTCAAAAGCTTTCTCAATGATCGGTCTGTGTTGACGCATGTCCAGGCACCTTTGAAATGGCCTTAAGCTCCATAGTGTGAGCAGAAGAACCCCATCATCCTGGGAATTAAGATGAAAAATCAGATATTCTTGGGCTCTAACTGATACTAGTTCTTCAGTATATCTCTGAGCTAATCTTCCTACACCCCAAATAATTCCTCGCTGGGCAGGTGGAAAGTCTAGATAGTTTCCCTCAGGCCAGATGTAAGAGACGTATATCTGAAGATATTCCCTTCTCAGCTGTTCACTGTGATATAGAGTCTCTCCAAAGGCTTCTCCCACACCCCAAGCCATCCCTCCTGATTCTTCGTTGAGCATCCACATTAGTCTTCTCATCAAAATTCTGGCTTTTTCTATTTCCTCTTTGGCAATCTTTGCAGAAGTGATACCAAAGGCATAGATGGCCTTCCAGCGCACTCTTTCGTCAAGATGTAAAAAGGCGGAAATAAAATGACTAATGATTTTAGTAAGAGGATAGGGCTCGATAGCTTCCTCGAGCCCCTCAAGCTCTGTATTTTCAAGAATATGCCAAATTTTTTTCTTAAGATAGATCTCCTCTTTAGGCAGAACAGAGCTCCTTAACACGCTGAGCTACCTTTCTTCCAAGCTCTACACAGTCTGAAAGAACTTTCTCATCTGGCACATACTTTACCCTTATGCCATCGTGCACAACCTCTGCCTGAATCTCCTGCAAGTATTGATTTAATAGCTTCACCGCTTCTCCACTCCAGCCATAGGATCCAAAGGCTGCTCCTACCTTACCTCTTGGTCTAAGGCCCTTCATATAGGTCAAAAATCCTGATACTGTTGGTAGCAATCCGTTATTAAGAGTGGGGGAACCAAGGACCAACCCTCTGCTCTGAAGAACATCACTCATAAGCTCCGTCCAATCGGCAACAGAAAGCTTACAGAGTTTAACCTCTACACTCTCCTCAAAAACTCCCTCCATAACTGCGTAAGCCATCTTCTCGGTGCTTTTCCACATGGTGTCGTATATTATCAAGACCATGGGATCACACACATAGGAACTCCATTTCTCATACAGAGCAACAATCTTATCGGGATTCTTTCTCCAAATAACACCATGATCTGGACATATCATTTCAATCTCAAGGTTCATCTCCTTAACAGTCTGAAGCAACTTATTAACCTGTGGCGAGTATGGATATACTATGTTGGCGTAGTATTTGGCTGCTTCCTGAATAAGCTCACAGGTGTCTACATCATCATCAAATCGGCCACTTGAAGCATAATGAGCACCGAAGGCATCCTGAGATATAAGAGTCTTCTCTTCAGGAATATACGTCATCATACTATCAGGCCAGTGAATCATTGGTGTTTCAATAAATTTCAATGTTCGTTTACCAGTCCTTACCTCAAAACCCGTTTTCACCTCTTCAAAGGGAAAACTCTCCTGATGAAAATGAGCAAGGATTCCCAACCGGGCATTTCTTGTAAGAAAGATCTTCTCAGGCTTTATTGCCTGAACCACTCTCACAAAAGCTCCGGCATGATCTGGCTCGATATGGTTTATAACAAGATAGTCTATTTTCTCAGGATTTATCACCGAAGAGATCCTCTTAAGGAGCTCCTCCTCGAAACCATGTTTAACCGTATCAAAGAGGGTAATCTTCTCATCCAAGAGTAGAAAGGCATTGTAGGTAGTTCCTCTGACGGTGGAATAACCATGGAAATTCCTCACATTCCAGTCTATGGCACCCACCCAGAACAAATCTTCTCTCACTTTCACTGCTTTCATCGTCTAACCCCCTCCTACACTAAGATTAATCTTAAAAGGTTATGACCTGATACCCCTCTTTCAAAAATCTTGCCATACCTGCGTGATTTGCCATATCATCGAGTATTTTCAAACCCTTACTTAAGGCAACCTCGTAAGTTCCGAATTTCTGTGAACAGGCCTTACATACGCCCTCCATCAGTCCCTTTTCCAGAATCCTATTATATAGATTGGACAATGAACTTTCATCGTTGTATAAATCGGGAATCAACTTTACTGATTCACTCTCTAAAATCACTTTAACTATCATACCTTTATCTGCTATGTCCAGGGCATTCAGTAATACATGGATAAAACACATAGAATCATTCCTAAAGGCAAAGAGAACATATTTGTTAGACATAGACCACCTCGAAAAAAAAGATAGATCGATAGATTTGATTAATCTTCTGGGCTAAAATCGTCCTTTGAAGCCCCGCATACTGGACAGGTCCAGTTATCGGGAAGCTTCTCAAAGGGTGTCCCTGGAGGAATATTCTGGCTTGGGTCTCCTGTTTCTGGATCATACACGTATCCGCAAACATTACATTTGTATCTTTTCATTTTAGTCCTCCTTTATTGATGTTTTTTTAATTCTTGTTAGAAATTTACTTCGATGGCTCACAAACCTGAGCTCCCTCCCAGTAGGCATGTAGATTACACCACTCTTTAGCAAGGACTTTGTTAGCCTGAACTCTAAACTCCGCAGCTGGCTCATCCCCAGGCTTCAAAAATTTTATATAAACCCTATTATCATCGGTGTGTAACTCAATCCACTCAATGTAATGCTCTTCCGTCATTGCATGGGGTGAGCTTCCAACTTTTACCTTATAAACATCTCCATGTTTTTCAATAACAGGCACATGCTTTTCAACCGATGCATCCACAGTGCCTGGTTTTTGAAGTTCCATGGGTTTATTACAACATACAAGAGCCCCCATTCCACCATGCATGACCAAAACGATGTTTCCACAGATCTGACACTTGTAAAGTTCTAATCTCTCTGCCATAATACACCCCCTAAAAGATATTTTTAATTTAAAACTAATCTTATTACCAAATTTTTCAAGTTATCTCTTAAAAAAATAACAATTTATAAAGATCTATAGATCGCCTTCAATTCTGATAGAACCTCTCTGATGATCTTTCGCCATTTTTCCTCCTTTTTGGGAATCTCAGATGGTTTTTTATGAGAATATCTCTTTTTTATTTCAAATTCTGGAAAGAGTGATAGGCCCTCTTCTCTTGTCTCTGATGAAGGCCTTTCTTGAGTGAGAATCTTTTTTCTTATGCCGTCTAAGGAGTAGCCTTCCTCCAGTAATCTCTTGATTTGATAGAGTAGTTTTAATTGTTCTTTCTTATAGAAATTTCTCTTGGCTATTTTGTGAGGTTTTATCTCGGGAAAGCGTTTTTCCCAGTAGTCAAGAATATGGGGTTTGATTTGCAAGATCCTACAAACCTCTCTGACACTGAGAAATAGTGGGTCATGTTTTTTATTCTCCCGCTTCATTATGTAGCTCTCTCCGTAGCGAAGGAGAAAGATTAAACTGAACCTTTTTAAAGGAGGGTATTATCACCTCTTCTCCGGTCTTTAGATTTCTTCCCTTTCTTGGACGGGTTTTTTTCAGTTCAAAAATTCCAAAATTAGAGATCTTGACCTTTTCACCAAGGTCGAGGGCATTTTTCATCTCTTCCATCAGGGAATCAATGATCTGATTGAGCAAACTTTGAGAAAGACCACTTCTTTTCTGAAGTTCTCTAAGAATCTCTCTTTTAGTAAGTTTCTTCATTAACTTTGTTATGTTATCTAGGCTTTGCCCTAAAGTGATCAAAAAGCCCTTTTGCTATATCTTCGTGGATCTTCTCAACTTCTTCATCCCTCAGGGTATGATCCTCTGCTCTATACCAAAATCTGAGACTGATACTCTTATGTCCCTGTGGAATGGGTTCTCCTTCGTAGAGGGCAACAAGGTCAACCTTTTCTAAATAGGGTAACTTAAGATTTAGAAGAAACTTTTCTATGGCCTCAAAGGGGATATTCTTCTCCATCACACAGGTTATGTCTCTAAAAGTGGAGGGATATTTGGGAGGTTTATTAACGGTGATGTTTTTCTGAGCTCTAAAATAAGGTTCAACAAGGACCTCAAGGTCGAGCTCTGCAACAAAGAGGGGCTCCTTCAAATCAAAGTCTTCAATTATGAGCTTTTTCATTGCACCGGCATAGCCTACCCTCTTGCCCTCAAGATAGATATCAAAGGATTGCCCTGCCTTTAAAAAGGGCTCTTCTGACCCAGGCCTCAACTGGAGAGGAAGCTTCATGGCTAAAGACATAGCTTCAAGCACCCCTTTGAGATCAAAGAGATCAAGTGGTCTCTTTTTCCCCTCCCAAGGGGTCTTTACCATATCTCCCATAAGTAAAAGGCCCAAGAACTCTCTCTCCTCTGCCAGATCCTTTGCTGGATAAAAAACTTTTCCAACTTCGAAGATTCGTAAATTCTCTACTTCTCTATGGATGTTAAACCTTGCTGTTTCAAGAAGCCCTGGCAAAAGGGTCGTTCTCATAACTGAGAGAGAATGTGAAATGGGGTTGGTAAGTCTTATGACATCTAGCCGTCTGTCAGTGGGATTTAAGTTAAGAGCCTCTATGCTCCCAGGATTGATAAAACTGTAATTTATCGTTTCATAAAATCCAAAGGCTCTAAGGATCTCCTTTACTTTCTTATTAAAAATCAAATCAGACCTTGGCCTTGCAGAAAAGATTGTGGCCTTTGGAAAGGTTGTGGGAATTTGATCATAACCATATAGTCTAGCAATTTCCTCAACTAAATCCTCTGGCAAGGAGAGATCTTGCCTATAGGAGAAAGGCCTAATACTATAAGCTTCACCCTCACACTTAACCTCACCGAGTTTGAAAAGAAAACTATCGATCTTTTCTCTCCCAAGCTCAAAACCAAGGATTTTATGGATCTTTCTTAAGTTGATATCTATGGAAGGAGGTTGATAAGGACAGGGATATTGATCTACAATTTCTGATACTTCGATGTTAGGCATTAGGGCCAGGATGAGTTCAGTTGCCCTCTTTAGAGCCAGTGGTATTCCCTCAGGATCTACCTTTCTTTCAAAACGGTAACTACTCTCTGTGGTGATGCGGTGTCTTTGGCCTGAAAGTCTGATCCTTTTGGGATTGAACCAAGCGGATTCAAGGAATATCTCCTCAGTGCTTTCACTTACTCCAGAGGACTCTCCTCCCATAATACCGGCTAAAACCAAGGCTTCCTCTCTATCAGCTATGACCAGATCCTTCTCATGTAACTCTATTTCCCTTCCATCAAGAAGAGTCAACTTCTCTTGGGGGTTTGCCCTTCTTATGAGAATTTCTCCACCTCTAATCTTGTTCCAGTCAAAGGCATGTAGTGGCTGTCCAAGCTCTAAAAGCACATAATTGGTAATGTCTACTATGTTATTAATTGGTCTTTGTCCACAGAGGAAAAGCCTCTTTAGAACAAAAAATGGGCTTTCGCCGACCTTAACCCCCCTTAGATATCTTCCGGCATATCTGTAACAACCATCGGTGTCCTGAATTTCAATTCTTCCGGGATAGGAAATAAGGGGCAATTTCTCCTTATCAAGAGACAGAACCTTTAGATCCCAACCTGTGATCAGATGAAGTTCTCTTGTTATTCCGTATATGGAAAGAAGATCGCCTCTGTTGGGAGTTATGGCAACCTCCAACACAGGCTCCTTGATCTGCAGAAGATCGTAAATAGATTTTCCAATCTCTGTCTCTTCGCTGAAGATCAGGAGACGGTCTTTGATCTCGGAAACCCCAGCCTCAAAAGGTGAGACAAAGCTTCCCTTTGACTCATAACCCTTTACCACCTTTGTCTCAATACGCCTATGATCAAAGGTCATAGAACCCGGCTTAGCAAAGGCAACTACTTGGCCACTTTTTACCTGATCGATTGCTGTGGTTAAAACTGTGTATACCTCCTTTCCATCGGTGACCTTACAGAGACAGACTTCTCTGAGATCCTCTGGCCTTAAAACCTCTAAGATCTTTACCGATACTATCTCACCTAATTTGCGATAGGGATCAAAGATCTCTTCTACTTCATGCCCGGCTAGGGTGAGAATTTCTGCGATCTTTTCAGGAGTGTCCCTGAGATCGATAAATTCTGCTAACCATGTTATTGGGACCCTCAAAGCTCTCCCCTATTTAAAGGACTCTAAAAAATAGAGATGATTTTCGAAAAAGAGCCTTATATCATCTATTCCGTACTTAAGCATGGCTATTCGCTCCACACCAAGGCCGAAGGCAAAGCCTTGCCACTGCTCAGGATCGTAATTCACAGCCCTTAAGACCTCGGGATGAACCATTCCCGCTCCAAGGATCTCGATCCATCCAGTATTGCTGCAAACTCTACATCCTTCTCCCCCACATATAACACAGCCTATATCCATCTCTAGACTGGGCTCTGTGAAGGGGAAATAGCTTGGTCTGAATCTAAGCCTTGTCCCCTCTCCAAAGACCTCTCTTGCAAAATAGGATAAAACGCCCTTAAGATCAGAGAAACTCACCTCTCTATCAACCATAAGCCCTTCTACCTGATGAAACATTGGAGAGTGTCGAACATCGGCATCACAACGATAGACCTTACCAGGAGCTATAATTCTTAAGGGTGGTTTTCTTGCAAGCATAGCCCTTATTTGAATAGGAGAGGTGTGGGTCCTCAACAAAGCTCCACTTTGGAGATAAAAGGTTGCCTGCATGTCTCGTGCAGGGTGCCATTCTGGTATGTTAAGGGCAGTAAAGTTGTAATACTCCGATTCAATTTCTGGTCCAGTGACTACCTCAAAACCTAAAGGAGTGAAAACTTCACAAAGCTCGTCGATGACCTTTGCCAGAGGATGAACCCCACCGTATAGGGGCCTCCTACCAGGTAAAGTTATGTCTATGTCAAGGGGTTTATCTTCCTCTAAGAATAACAACTCTCTCTTTTTACTTTCAAGTTCGTCCTCTAAGTATTGCCTTAACTGATTTAGTTCAGCACCTGTCTTTTTTCTCTCCTCTAGGGGTAGACCTTTGATCTCTCTTAAAGCCTGAGTGATAGAGCCCTTTTTTCCTAAGAATTTAACTTTGAAATTTTCTAAATCCGAGAGGGATCTAAGAGCCCTAAGTTCCCTTAGGGCCTCGTCCTTTATTCTCTGAATCTCTTCAATTTTCATGCTTGTAGATCAGTGCAAATTGCCTTTGGCTACATCAACGAGTTTTCCAAAGGTTTCAGGTTCATTGACTGCCAAATAGGCCAAAACCTTTCTATCCAGTTCAACCCCTGCTTTTCTTAAGCCACCCATGAATCTGCTGTAGTTGAGACCATGAAGTCTTGCAGCGGCATTGATCCTTATTTGCCAAAGCTTTCTGAATTCTCTCTTTTTGGTACGCCTATCTCTGTATGCATAGACAAGGGCCCTCTCTACAGTCTCCTTAGCTCTTCTGAATATGTTTTTCCTCTGTCCCCAATATCCCTTAGCCAATTTTAGTAATTTCTTATGTCTCCTTCTGGTTTTGTAACCTCCCTTTGTCCTTGGCATGGATCTAACCTCCCTTAGAAAATTCTAAACAAATTTTATAGCTTATCTGCCAGGGCTTTTTCAAGATGGGGATAATAACCCTTAAAAAGCTCTTTGTATTTGCTTAGAGTTCTCTTGGTCTTTGAACTTTTCTTCCTGAGGAGATGCCTCTTTCCACTGGTCTTGTGCATAATTTTACCGGTAGCTGTGACTTTAAACCTCTTTGCAGCACTTCTATTGGTCTTCATTTTGGGCATGCTCTCACACCTCTCAGTTTTTTTAGAATTCTCCTAAATTTAATCCTACTTTATATAAAAACAAGCCCCCAAGAAATACCCATGCTAAGAGAGTTTTTCAAGTTGAGAAAAAATACAATAACCGCAGACTATAACGCTGAAGCTGATTTTTGACTTTCAAATTATCCCTAAGCATAAACCAATTTACTTCGCTTTCCCAATATGGAAGCCCCTTTTCGCACCTGTCAGGTGCGAAAATAAGTCCTATTTTTTAATTAAAGAGCCCTCTTGCTGGTTTACCCGGTCTTCATAGACAAACACCTCTCTATGTCTGGGATTGTAAATTTTGAAAAGAGAGTTATAATGTAACTTTAAATTTTCTCTCTAAAGGAGGGTAAAAAGGTGCCAGTTAGAATCAGACTCATGAGGATGGGTAGGAAGAGAAGGCCATTTTTCAGGGTAGTTGCTGCAGATTCCCGGTCACCAAGAGATGGTAAGTTCCTGGACACACTCGGTTATTATGATCCACTAAAAAAGCCCTATGAATTCAAGGTTGATCCAGAAAAGGTGAAGCTTTGGATACAGAAAGGGGCTGAACCTACAGAGACGGTTAGAGCTCTTCTCAAGAAAGAGGGCTATCTCTAATGTGACCTTTTAGTTATAAATCTCGGGAAGGAGGGTGGAGCATGAGCAAACTCAAAGACCTTGTGGAGCAGATAGCTAAGGTTCTGGTAGACAAACCAGATGCTGTTCAAATCAATGAAATCGAGGGAGAACAAACCTCTGTTATCGAATTAAGAGTTGCAAAGGAAGATCTTGGTAAGATCATCGGTAAAGAGGGAAGAACTGCTAAGGCTATAAGAACCATTCTTGGAGCCGCTGGAAGCAAACTGAAGAAAAGAGTGGTGCTGGAAATAATTGAATAATTCTTGGTAAAGAAAAATCTAATACCACTCTATAAAGTTCTCTCTACTCATGGCTTAAAGGGCAATCTTAAGGTTGCCCTCCTATCCTCTGAGGAGGATCTACCCCAGAAAATTCAAACTCTGTATCTGCCTAAGCCTCAAGAGAAAATCCTCAAAGTAAAGGAGGTTAAAAAAGCACCTGTTCAATACCAGTTCATCATCTCCTTTGAGGATCTTAATTATGACGAGGCCAAAACCTTGATTAATCAAATCCTGTACGCCAAGCCAGAGGATCTCCCAGAACCATCTACAGAAGAGATCTATTACTTTCAACTAGAGGACCTTGAGGTTGTTGACCTAGTGGGAAAGCTTTGGGGTAAAGTGGTAAAGATAATGCCCATGGGAGAGTATGCGCTCTTGCTAATAAAATCGGAGGAAAGACCAAATTTTTATCTTCCTCTGGTAGAGGAATACGTGGAAGAGATCAATCTGAGTGAAGGGGTCTTAAAGGTAAAAGATATCAGTGCTTTGGTCGAAGCCCAATCATAGATGAGGTTTTACCTTTTAACCATCTTTCCTAATTATTTTATCTCTCCTAGCAGGGTTGGTCTCCTTGGGAAGGCCCTTGAAAAGGGGTTGATTCAAGTAGAAATCCTTGATCTCAGAGACTTTAGCAAGGATAAACACAAAACAGTTGATGATGAACCCTATGGTGGCGGAGAGGGAATGGTCTTTAAACCAGAGCCTTTATATAGGGCTATAAATTTTGTAAAGGAAAAAGATCCCCAAACAAAAGTGATCTATCTCTCACCTCAGGGTAAGCTTTTCGATCAGGACCAAGCCCACAGGCTTTCACAGTGTGAGAGTTTGCTCCTGATCTGTGGAAGGTATGAGGGCATAGATGAGAGAATAAGGGCTAACTTCGTGGATGAAGAAATATCAATAGGGGATTATGTGCTCTTTGGGGGTGAAGTTGCTTCATTAGTGTTGATTGAAGCCATTTCCAGGCTCATTCCAGGAGTCGTTGGAAGGAAGGACTCCATAGAGAGAGAATCCTTTACCTCCGGACTGCTTAAATATCCTGCCTATACAAGACCAAAAGACTTTTTAGGTTTTAGAGTCCCTGAGGTGCTGATCTCTGGCAATCACCAGGACATTGAAACCTTTCGGAGAAGAGAAAGCCTAAGATTAACCTTAGAGAGAAGGCCAGAACTCCTTGGTAAGGCAAAACTCGAAGCCAAAGATTTAGCGATTTTAAAAAATCTACTACTAAGGCAGAGACTCTACCTTATTCTGATCCATTATCCAGTATTGGACAAGGAGGGCAAAATAATAGCATCCTCCCTCACTAATACAGATCTTCATGATCTGGCGCGATTAGGCAGGACCTACGGCCTACCGGGAATTTATATCGTTCAACCCCTTAAAGAGCAAAGGGAGCTTGCCCAGGAACTCATAGATTACTGGACAACAGGAAAGGGATCCACCAAAAATCCCCTAAGAAAAGAGGCCATAAAATTACTAAGGGTGGTAGCGTCCCTTGATGAGGCACTGACTGATATAAAAGATAAGGAGGAACAAGATCCCCTTCTAGTTGGGACTGATGCCTCCCCTAAGAGAGAATTCATATCACCCAAAGAGCTTAGATCCCTCCTTTGGGAGAAGCCTATTTGTCTTTTGTTAGGAACAGCCTGGGGTATAGAGAACTCCTTGCTTGAGAAATGTCACTTGTTTATTGAACCCATCTGGGGAAGATTGGACTACTATAATCATCTATCCGTAAGAAGCGCAAGCGCAATTCTCGTAGATCGCATATTGGGAGATTACACATTTTTTAAGAGAGAGATTAACTGCAAATCCTGCACCACAAGATGAACTTTTTGCAATGATCGGGCTTCGCACCGGTGATACCTAAAGAAAACAATACAAGAAAAATCTTTAATTTTTGGCATAAATTTTGATAGATTTTAAGTGATCTTGCTTGCCAGAGAGGGTTACCATGCCGAGACTTAACTTAAGGGGTTTTATCTCCATTTCCACAGGCTTCACCTTTGCCCTGTCATTAGTTAGTGGCATTGTTTTGTTCTTCACCCCACAGGGAAGAATTGCCTACTGGATTGATTGGGAGTTTCTCTGGTTAAACAAAACAGAATGGACAAACTGGCACATACTCTCAAGCATCTTTTTTCTTCTCTTTGGATCCCTTCACCTTTATCAAAACTTTAAAGCCTTTCTTCAGCATCTTTACAAAAGGGCAAAACACCTGAAAATCTTACCCACGGAGACACTAGTAAGTTCAGCTCTTTGCCTATTTCTTATCGTTTCTGCTTTATTAAATCTTCCCCCTTTGAGTTATATCATAAAGTTAAGTGAGAATCTCAAAAAGAGTTGGGTCAGATCACCTGATTATGAACCTCCCGTACCCCATGCAGAGACGCTTAGTCTAAAGGCCTTCTGTCTCAGACAGAAGATAGATATTGAACTTGCCTTAAACACTTTGAAAGATCATGGTGTCTCCGTTAAAGGACCTGAGGAGACACTCAAAGATATAGCCAAAAGAAATAAAATTTCACCAGCAAAGATTTATCAAATTATTAAGCCTTTGGAGCCTAAAGAAAAGGCAAAGATAGAACAGCTGAGTATAGAGGAACTTGAGACCCAATTAGCAGGAAAGGGCGTAGGGAGAAAAAACCTAAGAGCGCTCTCTCAAGAATTGGGCTTTGATTATGAAAAAGCCAAGGAAAACCTTAAAAGACGTGGATACACCTTTGAAGAATCAGAGACCATGAGAGATATTGCCAGTAGATATCAGAAAAGACCTATAGAGGTCCTAAAAGAGGCTTTAGAGCCTTGACAAGCCTTAAAAAACGATTATATTTAAGGTAGTTTAAAGAACGCGGGGTAGAGCAGCCTGGTAGCTCGTCGGGCTCATAACCCGGAGGCCGTGGGTTCAAATCCCACCCCCGCAACTCATCTTTTCTACTTATTCCCATGAGGTTTTTCTGTGTTAGAAATCGACCGCATAAAAAAGCAGATTCTCCGAAGCCTTGCCAAAGGGCAAGCTTCTTTCTGGGAACTGATAAATTATCAGGATTCCCATATCGTCAACTTTCTTGAGGCTCTAAAAGAACTCCTTAACTCAGGAAAAATCCGCTACCAAAAACCCTATTTTCAGTTAAATGAGCACTATTCATCGGCAGAAAAATATCACCACCCTGGATGTCTTTTTTGCCAACCCTTTAAAGAGGATCCCTTTTGGCAAAAAATACTTGAAGATTTTAAAAGTCTGACAAGGGAAAGGCCACTTCCAACTAGTGACTATGATCAGGGTTTTATTCGCCCTGAAGACACCCTCAAAAGAGCTGCCTTCATTTACGAAAGGGGGGATCTTGAAGACTGTGAGATCTTCATCTTAGGAGATGATGACCTCCTCTCCATAGCCTTAGCCCTAATCGGGCTTCCCAAAAAGATCGTAGTAGTGGAGATAGACCAGAGAATCAACGACTTCATAGCTAAAAAAATGACCGAGATAGGATATAAAGACATTGAAATCCACAATTACAATGTCCTTGATTCGTTGCCAGAGGTGTTCTTGAAAAAATTTGATGTTTTTGTCACCGATCCTGTTGAGACTCAAAAGGGATTAAAACTCTTTGTCTCTCGTTGTATAAGCACTTTAAAGGGAAAAGGTTCCACAGGTTACCTTGGCTTTACTCATAGAGAGGCCTCCCTCCAGAAATGGAGGGATTTCCAGAGATTCATGCTTGATTCTGGCTTTGTAATAACGGATATTCTTCGAGATTTCACCACTTATCCTGAGAAGGAAAATTCCTGGGTTGATTTTTACCGAACCTATCGCATCATGAAAGAATTCGACCTGGAGTTGCCGGATGTAGACTGGTATAAATCCTGTTTTCTCCGTTTTGAGGTGGTAGAAGGGCCTTATCTCTTTGATGTTCCAACTCCTGCCGATTTGGAGGAGTTATACTTTGATGAGGAGGCCTGGGCCACACCTCTTCCCTCGTACTTAGAAAAAAAGTAAAAGGAGGCAAGATTATATGAGCTATACCACTTCTGATTTTAGACGTGGCTTAAAGGTAGAGTGGGAAGGCAAACCCTATGAAATTCTGGAATTCCAACACTCAAAAGTCGCTCAGGGTCAAGCAACCGTTAGAACCAAAATGAGGGATCTCCTTACCGGAAGGGTAATAGAGGTAAATTTTCGCTCTGGCGAAAAATTTGAAAAACCCGATCTACAAGAGAGGGAGATGCAATATCTTTACAGAGAGGGAGATAGATTAGTTTTTATGGATTTGGAAGATTATGATCAGATCTATGTCTCTGAAAAGGAGATAGGGGAGAATTTAAAATTTCTAAAAGAAAACATTCAGGTTACTGTACTCTATTACAAAGGTAAGGTCATAGGTTTGGAGTTACCTAAAGTTGTGGAGCTTAAAGTGGTAAGGACAGAACCAGGGGTTAAAGGAGATACCGTGGGTACTGCTACCAAGCCTGCTACCTTAGAGACCGGTGCCACCATTCAAGTGCCACTTTTCATTCAAGAAGGAGACCATGTAAAAATCGATACCAGGACCGGGGAATACCTGGAGAGGGCAAACTAATGCTCACTATAAAAAAACTGCAGGAATTTAAGGAGTATTTGGAGAGTGGAGCCTTTATAGAGGACTTTGAAATGAGGCCTCCAGATGGGCAGGCGGAGATGCTTGATCTTCTTGATCTACTCTTTGAGATCTGCGAAAAGGCAGATGAAATACTGAGTAAACACTTCTATAAACAATGGGGAGAAAGAGTGTTTCAAAAATAGCTAAAAATGATATATTTCATCAGGGCAAGGACCCATTATAACTACGCAATCTCTCTTTGGAAAGAGATCTCCGAGGGCAAAAGAAAACCAGATCCAACCCTACTAGAGGGCATATTTCACCAGGCTCTAAAGGCTCTATATGCCGTAACAGAGGTATCACCAAAAGATAGACCTCTCACCAATGAGGAAATCCTTGAGAAGGTTCTGCCTACTCTGAGTGATGAAGAGAAAAGAACTGTTCTTAAAGTGCGGTCCATATTGTATGAAAAGGAGAGGTTTCCAACGGAGATCCTGATGGAAGAGATGGCTTCCTTTCTAGAGGCAGTCAAGAGATGTCTTCAGCCGATTCTCTGAAGAGGTTAGCTTTATCCCATGACAGCCTTTATCAGGTCTTGGATAACTTAGGAAGTGGCCTGATAATCCTCGATCTTAACAAGGTCATTATAGGCTTAAACAAATGGGCTCTGAAGATGACTGGTTACGAAGAGGAAGAACTGCTGGGTAAACTTGCTCCAGAAACCTTATTTGCTCTCTTTACAACCGAGAGATGTACCTTTGAATATCTCCTGCAAAATAATTGGTGTGAATTTGATGCCCTCATGAAGAGGAAAGATCAAAGCACCTTTTATGCCCATCTTTTGGTAACGGTTATAGATACTCATGATAGAGGAAAAATGATCGTTATCAATTTTTTCGATATTACAGAGAAAAAGGCTTTAGAAAAGGAGCTTTTTCAGGCATCCATTACAGACTATCTTACTGGATTATACAATCGTAGATTTATCATGGAAACCCTTCAAAAGGAAAAGGAGCTTTCAGATCGCTATAATTTACCCTTTTCATTGGTTCTCTTGGATCTTGATTACTTTAAATTCATAAACGACATTTACGGACACGACATGGGAGATAGGGTTCTGATAGAAGTTGGCCGAATTCTTAAGGAAAAGATCAGGGCTTCTGATGTATCTGCCCGCATGGGTGGTGAAGAGTTTTTAATACTTCTTAGAAATACCACCTTAGATAAGGCCACTATTGTTGCAGAAAAAATAAGGGAGGAAATCACAGGCATTAAAATTCCACCCCTGGATTGGGTTTCTGCAAGCTTTGGGGTTACGGCCTACCAAAAAAATGAACCTATTAATGATACACTCAGAAGAGCGGATCTTGCCTTGCTTAAGGCCAAGGCTTTGGGAAAAAATTGCGTAATAACCTTTGAGGAGTAAAATTAAAACATGGAAGAGGATAGAATTAGAACCTATTTAGAGGTCTTAGCCTGCCCCAAATGTAAAGGTGATCTGTCCTTTTACGAAGAAAGGGAAAAAAATCTCCAGGGCTTTCTTTGCAAGAGATGTGCCTTAATTTATCCCATTGTAGAGGATATCCCTAACATGATACCAGAAGAGGCTATTTCACTTCAAGATGAGTCATCCTAAAAACCCAAAACCAGTGCTTTATTTCATGGCTGTGGCAGAAAAGGAAAAGGGAGTCTTCCTCAGTATCGCTCGAAGTTTCGAAGGGGATCTGGGAATGATTGTCTTGCAAGGAACCCCCTTTGATTTCTCATCCTTTACTACCTATTATAACGAAGAGATGGGTAAACCTCTCTGGAAGAACTTTTATTTTTTTGAAAAATTGAGAGAGCCTGAGTTTTTGCCAGAGCTCAAACATCGTTGCTACCAAGTAGAAAGGGTCACTGCCTTACCCGAGGGCAATAGGACAGTTAACATAGACCCAGGTTATCTCAATCTTGCCAAGGTGGTGCTCTCTACCTTTAAAGATTATGCCCATCGAATTTACCTCGGAAACTCGGTCTACGCAGAAGTGACCCTGATATACAAAGAGAGGTGCTTTCAGAGTTTACCCTGGACTTATCCAGACTATAAGACACCTCAAACCCTTGAAATCTTCAATAAAGCAAGAGTTTATTACAAGAAAAGAATTCATGCTTATAGATAGATTCGGAAGATCCATTGAGTATTTAAGAATCTCGGTTACTGATCGTTGTAATTTTCGCTGCATTTACTGTGAAAGTAGAGGCCCTTTACAAAGACTTTCTGCAAGGGACATCCTAACATATGAGGAGATTTTAGAGATAGTTGAGACTGCTGTAGGACTCGGGGTCAAGAGGGTTAGAATCACAGGTGGTGAACCCCTTTTCAGGAGGAATATTGAAGATCTTATAGAGAAACTCTCTTCCATAGAAGGACTTTGTGATCTAAGTCTAACCACCAATGGATATCTTCTCTTAGAGAAGGCTGAAGTCCTAAAAAAGAGTGGCCTAAAAAGGTTAAATGTAAGTCTTGATACTATGGATCCAAAAAAGTTTGCCAAGCTTACAGGTGGCTTTGACTTCAAGAAAGTCTGGGATGGGTTATTATTAGCAGAAAAACTTGGCTTTACTCCCTTAAAGATAAATGTGGTTGTTATAAAAGGGGTTAATGATGATGAGATTTTAGACCTTGCCAAGTTAACTTTGGAGCATCCCTGGGAGATCCGCTTTATCGAGTATATGCCCATTGGAAACTCTGGTAGATGGAAAAGAGAAGATGTGATATGGATAGAGGAGGTCAAGGGAACAGTAGAGAAGCTCTATCCACTAAGACCTAGTTCTTCTATTGGTGGTGGTCCAGCCAAGGTATTTCAGTGGATGGGTGCTATTGGCAAAATCGGTTTCATCTCTCCTCTCTCGGAACATTTTTGTAGTAGTTGCAATCGTTTAAGAATCACTGCTGATGGTAAACTTAGAGCCTGCCTTTTTAGTGATCAAGAGATTGATCTAAAAGCCTATCTTAGAGAAAAGAAGGGATCCCTTGAAGAAGCCTTCTCTTTAGCTCTTAAAGTAAAGCCAGAGGTGCGAAATCTTCAAGCTACCAGAAGGGCTATGCGAGCCATCGGGGGTTAATATCATGGAAAGGGAAATATTTTTAGCTAACGGACAGTTAAAACCCGATAAACCTACTTTAGTATTAAAGCTTTACAAGCCTGTAAGCAAGGGTAGTTTTGTCCTGGCTGAGTTTCCTGAGGGTAGAAAGGAGGTTTTTAAGATAGTAGACTACTGCTTTCCCTTTCCCTTCGACCTCCAGGATATCCCTGTGGTTTTGAGAAAGGCTAATACCAAAGAGATTCAAAATTTTGAAAAAAAATTAGAGTTAGAAAAAAAGGGCAAAGAGCTCTGCCTGCAATTTGCAAAAGAGCTTGGTCTTGAGATGAAACTTGTGGATGTGGAATGTTATTTTGACAGAAGTAAAATAATCTTTTACTACACCGCAGAGGGAAGAATAGATTTCAGAGAGCTGGTGAAACAGTTAGCTCGAGCCCTTCGCATGCGAATTGAGATGAGACAAATCGGTGTAAGAAATGAAACGGCACTCTTAGGTGGTCTTGGTATCTGTGGAAAGGAATTCTGCTGTGCCCAGTTTTTAAAAAGCTTTGAAGCACTATCAATAAAAATGGCTAAGGATCAAGGGTTAATCCTTGATCCCAACAAAATATCAGGTCCCTGCGGAAGACTTCTCTGCTGTCTAGCCTACGAAGAAAAGATCTATCAGGAATTCTTAAAGGATCTCCCCAAAGTGGGGAGCAAGATAAACATTGAAGAAAACTACTTTAAAATTTTAAAATATAACTTTTTCTCCCGAAGTGTTACCTTGGAGTCCCCAGAGGGTAGTCTTTACACCATACCTATAAGTGAATTGAAGAATTACGTGGTTGTGGAAGACATGCAAATTAACGAGGGAGAGAAAGAGGTTTGGCAGGAATGAGAGAACTTTTTTACATAACCACTCCTATATACTATGTGAACAGTTATCCCCACTTAGGACACAGTTACACCACCATTCTTGTTGATACCTTGGCAAGGTTTTATCGCCTAAAGAATTTTGAAGTCTTTTTCTTAACAGGAACTGATGAACATGGAGATAAAATAGTAAAGGCCTCAGCGGAAAAGGGTAAAGATCCCCAAGAATTTGTAGATGAAATCGCCTCAGCTTTTAAGCACACCTGGGATTCCTTGGGAATAGAATACAATAACTTCATAAGAACCACCTCTTTGGAGCATAAAAAAACAGTGCAACATCTGCTGCAAACCCTTTATGAAAAGGGAGAGTTTTACTTTGATGAGTATGAAGGTGCCTATTGTTTTGGTTGTGAGAGATTTTTAACCTCCAAAGAACTTGATGAAAATGGCCTTTGCAGGGATCATAAGCGCCCTCCGGTTCATCTGAGAGAGAAAAATTACTTTTTTCCCTTGGAGAAATATCGATCCTGGTTAAAGGATTATCTTTACAAGGAAGATCTTATCTATCCACGCTTTTACAAGGAAGAAGTGCTAAATCTCTTAGAGGATCCCTTGCCACCTCTTTGCATCTCCAGACCCAAGAGCAGGCTTTCCTGGGGTATAGAACTTCCCTTCGACCCTGATTTTGTCACCTATGTGTGGTTTGATGCTCTACTCAATTATCTTTCTGGCATTGGATATCCCCATCATCCTCAATGGCAGGCCTACTGGGAAAGAGCCCATCATGTTATTGCCAAGGACATTCTCAAGCCCCATGCTATATACTGGCCCATCATGCTAAAAGCCATGGGGCTTCCGGTCTATAAAAAACTCTATGTTCATGGTTACTGGCTTCAACAAAAACACAAAATGTCAAAATCTCTTGGCAATGTGATAGATCCCCTGGAGGTCTCTGGTAAATTCGGAAGAGATGCCTTGAGATACTATCTTTTACGAGAGATGGCCTTTGGCTACGATGCAGAGTTTGATTTAAACCATTTTCTGGTGAGATATAATTCCGATTTAGCCAACGATTACGGAAATCTCATTTTTAGAACCCTAAATCTTATGGAAAAACACTTTCAGGGCAAGGTGCCTCCCTATGGTGACCTTTTGTCTGAGGACTTAGAATTCAGAAAGACCTCAGAAAAAGCTTTGGATAGATACTTCAAACTCTTTGAGGATTTACAGTTTCATCTAGCCTTGGAAGAACTATGGCAGGCCATTCGCTTTGCCAATGTTTACATTGATAAGACTGCTCCTTGGAAGGCTATTAAAGAGGGTAACAGGAGACGTGCTGGAACCGTCCTTAGAAACTTACTTTCAGCAATCAAAAGTTTTGCCATAGCTCTCTATCCCATTTTACCTGATACTTCAGGACTTTTACTTAGAAACCTCTCCCAGGAGATTTCAGATCTTGACTTTACAACCTGTTACAATTGGGAACTTCCTAAGGAAGGAACATCGGTTGCAAAGGGACAACCCCTTTTTCCAAGAATAGAAAAGGAGGCGCAGGAGGAACCAATGAAGGAAGAACAAGTAGAGTTATACTCCATAGAGGAATTTCATAAATGGGATCTCCGAGTAGGAAAGATAGTGGCAGCTGAAAAAATAGCAGGTGCCGATAAACTTCTTAAATTAGAGGTCTCCTGTCCAGAGAGGAGGCAAATTGTCTCTGGCATAGCCCAATATTACAGACCAGAGGATCTAATAGGTAAAGAGGTGATTCTGGTTATGAACTTAAAGCCGGCAAAGATAAGGGGGGTCCTTTCAGAGGGAATGCTACTTGCTGCCCATGACGAAAGAGGTCTAACTCTGGTTATACCTGAGAGAGAAGTTTCTCCAGGTGCCAAGGTATCATAGGTAGATTTTATGCATAGATTTAATCCCTTTGAGATATCCTTTGAAACACTTCTTGAAATTTGCAAAGAGCGACATGGCCATCTCTGCGCAGGACAGGTTATTGGTGCAAGATTATCTCTTCTCGGCCTTCAACTGATCGGAATAAAAGATCCCCATGGGGAAGACAGAAAAAAGTTTTTAGTCTTTGTGGAGATTGATCGCTGTGCAACCGATGCTATTCAAACAGTAACAGGAGCTACACTTGGCAAGCGAACAATGAAATACCTTGATTATGGGATAATGGCTGCAACCTTTCTCAATCTGGAGACCAATAAAGCCTTTCGAATTATGGCTAAAGAATCTGCTAAAGAGAAGGCCAAAGAATACTTCCCTGAAATTGAGACACCTGCATTAAGAGAGCTCTTGGCTTATAAAATAATGCCAGTAGATGATCTTTTTGAGGTGGAAGAAGTAATTGTAAGGCTTAATGATTGTGATTTACCCGGCAAACCCAAAAAAAAGGTAATTTGTGCTAAATGTCAAGTGGTCATTAGAGACGGAAAGGAGGTTTATGTGGAGGATAAGCCCTACTGTAAGCTATGCGCTGGTTTAAGCTACTTTGAGAGGAAAAGTGCCCATGGGTAAAGTTTTTGAACTGGAAATTGAGACAACAAACAAAGAAGAGATAATAGATATTACCTCTGAGATTGAATACATAGTCGAACAAAGGGATATCGAAGAGGGTATGATATGTCTGTATGTGCCTCATACCTCTGCAGCGGTGACAATTCATCGTAAGCTTGATGACCCCAAAAAGCCTCGTCTACCTGAACTCTTAGAAAAGGTCAATCCTGAAGAAGAGGCTAGTCCCTATACCAAAGCAGCCCTCGTTGCCCCAACAGAGATCCTTGTGGTTAAAGATAGAAAAGTTATTCTTGGTAGCAACCAGAGAATATATCTCTATGAATTTAACGGGCCAAAGAAGAGAAGAATGTTCATGTACATAAGCGATTAACCTGGAGGCCAATCCATAGGTCTTCCTGCTAACACATGAAAGTGTATGTGAAAAACAGTTTGTCCTGCCTCTTCTTTGCAGTTTGTGACTACTCTGAAACCCTTTTCATCAAATCCTAAATCCCGTGCCACTCTGTTTATTACAGTGTAGATGTGACCTATTAACTCCTTGTCCCTCTCCTCTAATTCAAGAAGGGTGGAGATGTGTTTTTTGGGGATAACGAGGATGTGAAAGGGCGCCTGAGGATTAATATCATGAAAGGCAAGCACCTTTTCATCTTCATAGACTTTCTTGGCAGGTATTTCCCCATTAACAATCTTACAGAAAATACAATTCATACCCACCCCCGCTGATAAGTATATTCTCTATTCTCTATTCTAAACGAGGGGTTTTAAAATTTCAATAGCCTCCATAAGTTTTTTTGCAGCTTGCCTTATGGCTGAGGACAAGGCTTGTCCACCCTCGTGAGAGGATGCCTTCTCCGCTAAATCTTCAAACTCTTTAGCATGTTCTTCCGTATGCTCAATAAAGTGTTTCAAGATATGCTTAATCTTATCCAATTCAGTCATCATAGGTCCCCTCCTCTTTTTAAAAAATCCGTATCAAAATCATAGTGAAATTATTTCAGAAATAAATCAATATGAAATTTTATTCACAAAAGAGTACTATGACATGATAGTATCTAACTTGGAATATCATGCTGTGGTCTTAACATTTTGAATAGGTTACTGGATGCGCTACTTAGAACTATACTCAAGTTTACTAGGTTGATAAACGAGCTAAAGGAGAGAAAAAGGTGGTATTGGAAGCTTTTTGCCTGTGCATGGCACAAAAGTTAATAAATAAAGAGTGCTGAATTGATATAAATTTTCTTTCTTGAGCTTCAAGAAAAGTTTATTAAAATATCCTTAATATGTTTACAGGTATCATTGAAGGAAGAGGTAGGATCAGGACCCTACAACCACAGGGGCAAGGCATGTATGTGGAGATCGAAAGCGAGGTTCCTCTAACTGATACAAAAGTAGGTGATAGTATAGCTGTTGACGGCATTTGCCTTACAGCCAATACTGTATCTCCTAAGGGATTTTCTGCCCACATCTCCCCAGAGACACTATCAAGGACAACCTTTAAGCTCAAAAAACCAGGAGAATATGTAAATCTGGAAAGGGCTTTACGCCTGGGTGACCCCATTGGAGGACACCTAGTCTCGGGACATGTGGATGGAATAGCCAAAATTAATAAGCTCTCCTTGGTTGGTTATTATTATCTTCTTGAAATTGACCTTCCCAGGGAGTTTAGCTACTATCTCGTTCCAAAGGGATCCATAGCCATTGATGGTATAAGCTTAACGATAAACGAGGTAGTGGACTGTTTAATTAAGCTCATGATAATTCCTCACACTTATAAAGTTACCACTCTCTCCCTAAAAAGAGAGGGAGACTTAGTTAACTTTGAGATAGATCTGATTGCCAAGATGGTCTATAGGTTGGTAAAGCCCTATCTCAGAGAGGAAAGTAAAGAAAGCTCTTCTATAACCATTGAATTTCTTAGAAACCATGGTTTTGCCTAAAAGTTATATAAAACAATTAGGAGGAGACAGCGATGCGGCTTAATCCAGAGAGGGATATTGTAGAGCAATTAGCCTTAAAACTTTTAGTGAGCGCAAGGACAGCACCCAAAGCCAGAGGGCAGGATGATCTGGTTCTGGGTCTAGTCACAGAAAAGGATGAATTGGAGAGAATTGCTCAAGAGATGGAAAAAATAGCTGAAAGAGGAGAGGCCTTTAAGTTTTTCAAAAGGGATGCAGATAACCTGAGAAACTCAGAGGCTTTGGTTCTGATCTCTCTTGACTTTAAAAGACCAGTTGGTGTAAACTGTGGGGCCTGTGGTTTTAACTGTGAAAGCATCTTAAAACAGGAAAGAGTTTCTATGGATTATGAAGGGCCTCTGTGTGCCATGAGACTCATTGACTTGGGGATAGCCATAGGATCTGCTGTCTCACAGGCAAAAGATAACTGCTTGGATAACAGAGTCATGTATACCATAGGAGTTGCAGTAAAAAGATTAGGGCTGATGCCTGGTCAAGTTATAATAGGAATACCGCTTAGCGTCAAAGGAAAGAACATATTCTTTGATAGGAGATTTTAACCTTGGTAAAAGTCAAGATCTGCGGCATCACAAAGGAAGAGGATATTTCTTTTTTAGAGAACTTTCCTGTGGATTATCTCGGTTTCATTATGTATCCTCCCTCTCCAAGATATGTTGGAGATCATCTTAAAAGACTCCTAAGAGAGGTGAAAAGAGCGAAAAGGGTAGTGGTAATGGTCAACCCTACGATGGATGAGGTTTTGAGATGTCTTGATTTAGGTGCGGATCTAATACAACTTCATGGTGAGGAGAGCGTGGAGTTTGGAGATAGAATAGGTCTATCAAGAGTAATCAAAGCTTTTCGAGTAAGGGAAACCATCGACTGTAGTAGGTTAGAAGCCTGGAAGAAAGCCTACGCCGTTTTACTTGATACTTATAAAGAGGGTCTGCCTGGTGGTACGGGTGAAACCTTCAATTGGCAAATCGCTCAAAGTGTTGTTTTAGAGGGTTATAAGGTTTTTTTGGCTGGGGGATTAAATTTAACTAACGTAGTGGATGCCTTAATCACCGTGAAGCCCTACGCTATAGATCTTTCCTCTGGTTTGGAGATAAGTCCTGGTATTAAGGATTACGAAAAAGTTAAGGCACTTTTTGAGATTTTGCGTAGAGGGGTGGATCTCCACCCCTGATATTACTAGGCTCAGCCAAATCCGAATGAAGATCCTCCACAGGAGCTTCCTCTGAAACCAAAGGATCTACTCCAGGAAGTGGTAAATGAGGAAAGTTCCTTCTTTACCTCTTTAGAACCACAATGGGGACATTTGACCTCTTTTTCATCTTCCTGACTGAAACAGAGAGTCTCAAAGAATCTTCCGCATTTGGAACACTTGAATTCATAAATAGGCATGACAAAAACACCTCCTTTTTGATAATGTATATAAAAATAATAAACTTTTTGTCAACTTTTTCAAGGACCTGTAGGAGTCCATTGGATTTTAGACTGAGGGAAATTTTCGTTAAATTTGTAACAAATCCACTCTAAAGGCGATAGATTCCCAAGTCCAATACTTACACCAAAAGTCCCTTCCACTCCTGCTCGATAGTAGCTCTACAGATACCAAAAGCTTCGACTGTGGCTTCTGTGCCAAAGGGGTTCTGAAATTCGATGACCTTTAGTCTAAAGGCGCCTTCTTTTCTTCCAGGATGCCTCTTTGATTACTTCAAGTCTTTGCAACTTTTTAAATCTTTGATGGGAGCATGAAGATTCCACACTTACCTAGTTTTACCTTTTTTCTCTAAGAGTCCTGCTTAAGATTGATTTAAGGCTTTTTATAAAGGGATGAATAGAACCCTTTGTTTAAAGGATTAACTGAAAGGTGTTTTTTTGATTAGCTTTCATTAACTCTATAGCCAAATTGTTGGATTATTTCCAGAGGGTTTGAGGCAAGAATAAGCTCCCTGTGAAGCCTTTTAAGTTTCTCTCGGTCAGTTTCTGCCTTGATTTGCTCTTCTAATTGCTTCGGCACTCTTCCAAGCTTCACCTCCACCACCTCAAGCACCATCTCCTGAGCCTCCTCAAGTAAACCCTCAAGCCTTCCTTCGAGTCTTCCTTCAAGTCTTCCTTCAAGTCTTCCCTCTTTTCTCCCTACCTTCCTTCCCTCTATGTAAAAGGGATCCCTCCTCTTATCAATCACTAAGGGCATCCTTGTTACC
>JANXDB010000043.1 GCA_025060015.1 Caldimicrobium sp.
ATAGATCAAAACTGCCAACTCAAGTGTATACCATACAGACATCCACCACATGGGAGACTTAGGTTGAGGTGAGAGAAACCACATGTATAACCTCTCTGTATGTCCTAATTCTGTTGCCAAGCCAAACATACCGCCTATAGCAGTCAAAATGGCAAAAAAGATTACCTTAGGGGCAATGGGCAGGTAATTTTTTTGGTTTAATGTCATTCCAAAGAAGTTAGCAAAGGTACAACCTGTACTTATAAGGACTAAGTAAATATAGGTTACGATCTGAAGCCCCCAGGGAATCTGGGCGTTGGTATTTACGGTTAATCCGTGTCCTAAAGCAAAGATTCTAACCACAGAAATCAACCCCAAAACTAATCCCAAAAGAGATAAATAAGTTAGCAGACCCCCCTTACCGCTAATCAAATCCTGAACAAGTTTTTTAATATCTTCTTTGGTGGGAAGTTCTATTTCCTTTAAAAATTGCATGACTACACCTCCTTAACAATTTTAACGAAGTTTACTCTCATGCCAGTGCCACCCATGGTTTGGTCTATAATGTACTGAGTAAATAGCTCATTATCATTAACTCCTTTACCATAGGCCCTTGTCATTTCCTTTGCAAAAACTCCTTGGCCATGAGGCATATAAACACAGTCCTCTCTGATCCTATTGGTTATTTTAACCCTCACCTTGAAACTAGATTTTACTCCCTCCTGATTTAGCAGTTTCACATATTGACCATTTTTAAGTCCTAACTCTTTAGCAACCTTTGCATTGACCCAAAGCTCATTTTCTGGGTAGAGCTCGTTTAAAATGGGCACATTGACTGTTCTTGAGAAAGAATGTAAAGGCTGTCTTCCAGATAGTAATCTAAAATATCCTTTGGGTGGTTCTGCTGGTTTAGTATACTTTGGTATTGGATCAAAGCCAGCTTCTTCCATCTGTTTCGAGTATAACTCCACTTTTCCTGAGGGAGTATCAAAGTGAGGAGGATTATCCTTATCAAAGTAAGGTTTGCTATTTTCAGGAAAAAGGATGATACCCTTTTCGTAAAGCTCATCAAAGGAAATGTTCATGGCCTCACAGATCTTTTTGAGGTATTCCTCTGCATCCTTCCAAGGGAAGAAATCTCCAAGTCCCATTTTTGTGGCCAATTCTTTACATATCCACCAAGAAGGCTTACTATCAAAGAGTGGCTCGACTGCTGGGGCTCTAAGACTAACGGCAGGCACTTTCATTTTGTCCACAATCAGATCATCATATCTTTCTAAATAGGTACACTCTGGCAGGACTAAATCTGCCCAAAGAGTGTGCTCATGGGGATAGAGATCCACAGCCACATAGAGATCCAATTTGTTAATGGCCTCTATGGTCTCCTTGCGATTGGGTATTGCCTGCAAGATATTACAACTATAGGCAATCCAGGCTTTAACAGGGTAGGGGTCTCCGGTAAGAGTAGCTTTTCTTAGGGCAGTAGTGGTTGGTAAAAGGGCAAAGGGGTAGCCTGTGAGGGGAGGTTTGGCCTCGGGATAGGGTGGAACTCCAGGATATTTAGGAAGAGAGATAGTAGTTGACAAATAATATCCACCCTTAGCACCCCATGAACCCATTAAAGCATTTATAATCGCAATAGCTCTATATCTTTGAACATCATTTCCATGCCACACAGAGAATCTTCCACCAACAGCACATACTGAGGGTTGATGTTTGGCCATCTCTCTTGCGATTTCTACGATTGCCTGGGCAGGTATATCTGATTCCTGGGAAGCCCACTCTGGGGTATAGTCTTTGACAGCCTCTGCTAATTTGTCAAACCCCATAGTGTATTTAGATACGAATTCTTTATTGTATAGCTCCTCCTTGATTATGACATGAATGAGTGCTAAAAGTACGGCCAGATCAGTTGCTGGTTTTACCGGAAGCCACCAGTGAGCTTTGCTGGCAATGTTTGACAACCTTGGATCAAGAACCGCTAATTTAGCTCCTCTACTGAGGGCTATCATAATCTCTTGCACCTGAGAATTGTGGGCATTTTCGCCAAGATGCTTACCAACTAGAAGAATAAACTTACTATTCTCAAAATCGTAAATCTCAGGTGAAGCACAATCAGATCCAAAGGTCAAATAAAAGCCCACATCTCTTGCGCCTCTGCAGTTGGCAAAGCTTGGAGCAAATACGTTTTTGCTGCCCATGGCACCCAATAGATGCTTCCACCAAGAACCACCTGAACCATGAGAGAATAAAGCAATGGCTTCACCGCCGTATTTACTTCTGATATCATTTAATTTCTGAGCCATAAAACTTAGAGCCTCATCCCAGCTGACCTCTTTCCACTTGGGTTCTCCTCTTTTGCCAGTATTTAAGCGTGGTTTTTTCAGTCTGTCAGGATCGTAAAGAAGACTGTGACCAGCATTCCCTCTGCCACAGAGCATCCCACGGCCGCGCTGACTTAAGGGATTACCTTCAAGGCCAACAACCTTTCCGTTAACAACTTTTGCAAATAAATTACAGTTCCAGAAACAGATTTCACATAAATTGGGAACGTATTTAACCTCAACAGGAGCTTTAGCTGAAGCTTTCATCGATGCTATAGATTCATTTATCTTATAAGCTCCAGCTATGGCTCCACCAGAGACGATACTAAGCTTTAAAAAATCCCGTCTTGATAGACCCATAACCTCCCTCCAAAAAAAATTATATTTTTATGGATTTTTTGATCTTTTTACAAAAAGTCAATAGCCAAAAGAGAAATATGAAAGAAGCATCAGAAAATTTTATTAATTTTGTAAAGAATTTTTATGGTTTTTCTCAATGGAATTTTAAATTTTGTTTTAATCTCAGAGATTAAATCATGTATAAGCGTTGAAATATTACCATCTTTAGGAGTTATTCATTGAATTTTCAACCACAATTTTAATTTTATTTTACATAATATTTATTATCAGAAGTTTTATAAAAATCCTTATGTCAAGATGGTTTAATACAAATGAAAGAACTCAACAACTATAGTTATTGGTGGTATGACTACTGTTCAACAACATATTGAGTTAATAAAAAATTTCAAAAGATTTAAAAAAGGATAGAGAGTTATCCCTCTATGGAGCTCTCGATTGGATTCCCTCTAAAGAGTATAATTTAGAAGATGCCCAAAGAGCTAGAAGTGAGATGATTTAAGCGCCATATTTTTGAAGTCTTCCTCCGTGGGATAATATTAGTTGAAGCAATTTATAACTTGGGAAAATCCCTAATTCTCCTTTGAAACACTCTCTCTCAGTAAATCTTTCAGAAAGTCTTCCTAAGCAATAAGGTGAATGAATCAGCACAGGCACTGGATGCCAGGAGTGAGATTTCATTATGCATGGTGTAGAGTGATCCCCTGTAATAACTAAAACCTCAGGCTTTAATGCTAAAAACTCAGGTAAAAGTTTATCAAACTCCTCTAGTACTTTTACTTTCCCTTCAAAATCTCCATCTTCTCCAAAGGAATCGGTTTTTTTTATGTGCACAAAGAAAAAATCATAGTTGTGCCACCAAGCTTTTAGAGAGCTAAGCTCATCTTCAATCCTTTCTCCTTCAAAGGTTGCCACATCCATACCAAGGAGGCGCGCAAGACCTCTATACATGGGATATACAGCGATGCAAAGGCTTCTTAAACCATAGCGTTGGGGAAAGGGCTCAAGCTCAGGTTTTACAGAAAATCCCCTTAAAAGGACATAGTTTGCCCTTACTTCTTCCTTTAGATGCTCTGAAGCTCGCTCGATAAAGGATCGGGCTATTTTAGCTACTCTTTCTGCCTCATCGTTTGCACCCATTGGCATAAGGGGTTCTTTATTTGTAGCTTGAGGATCTGTATCATTAACTCTCTCTGCAAGAGGTGTTACTTTATTTGGAAATCTAAAGATTAGTGAAAATCTGTGTTCTCTACCAGAACAAAGAATTACCTCTACATCTTCAATCTGGCGGATATTTTTTGAGAGATTGGCGATTATTCTTCTATTTTCCTCAGTTGAAATTCTTCCAGCCCTTCGATCAATGATTATGGGCTTGTCACCTTCGTATCTAACTGTGGCAAAGTTTCCTCTTATGGCAACATCGGTATCTCTAACCTCAAGACCAAGGCCTAAGGCCTCTAAAATACCTCTTCCAATCTCAAACTTAGTAGGCTCGTAACCAAAAATCCCCAGATGTCCAGGACCACTCCCTGGAGTAATGCCGTAATCAACTGGAATATGTGCTCCGGTTGCTGAGATCTTTGCTAAATCATCTAAGTTTGGTGTGCGGGCATATTCAAGAGGAGTTTTTCCATCTTTAAAGGGTAGATCCCCTACCCCATCAAGAACAATGAAAAGGATTTTGGAAGAACTTTCTTTCTTAAGTAGTTTTCTCAGCTCCATTTTGACCTCCAATTAACGCCTCCTTACCTCAGGCCTTACACTTTTACCCTCTCGCTTAGTAGATCTTTTATCAACTGATCAGGATTGCTGTCTTTGTCATCTATCCTTAAGACCTTTATGTTTTCCTTGTTTAACCTCTCACTCAGTTCTTCAGTTGGATTAAAGAGAAAAATGTGCGTAATTACTTGCTCCTTTAGGAAATTCAAAAGTGATTGATCATCGGATTTTTTAACCACATCCTTTACCAAAATTCTCTTATTTTCTATGTCGTATATAGAAAAGAGAGAAAATCTCTCCTCTGAAGTTTCTATTTTATCAGGGGCTGAGACTGGAACAGCAATTCTCATGTACTTTTCCTCAAGCAACTCTTTCTGCATGAGTTCTGTTGCGGCTATTATGTTTCTGATTAACTCTTCAAAGGCCTCTGCGGTAATACTCTCTGGATAGGCCCCTACAATTGGTTTTCCTCTATCTCCGGTATCTACTATTCTTGGATCCACAGGGATTCTCCCTAAATATCTTATACCCATTTCTTCGGCTAATTTTTGCCCTCCACCTCTTTTAAAAAGATCTACTGGCTTTCCACAGTGAGGACAAATAAATCCACTCATGTTTTCTACTAAACCAAGAATTCTCATTTTTACTTTTTGACAGAATCTTATAGATTTTTTTACATCAATAAGGGAAACCTCTTGAGGAGTAGTTACAATAAGAGCATAGGCATCTGGAATGGTTTTAGCTATAGTTAGAGGCTCATCCCCAGTGCCGGGAGGCGCATCAATAATGAGATAGTCAAGCTCTCCCCAATCAATATCACCAATGAACTGTTTTATAGCAGATATTTTGATTGGACCTCTCCAAATGATAGCAGAGTCTTCAGAGGGAAGAAGGGGTTCTATAGAAAGATACTTTAAATTGGGAGAATATTTGATAGCTCCAAGACGCCCGTCTGGACGCCTGGATAACCTAAGTTCCCGTGCTCCAAGCATCTTAGGTATACTTGGACCGTGAAGATCCACATCTAACAAACCTACCATAAAATCCTGAAGAGACAATCCAACCGCAATGTTAACAGCAATGGTGCTTTTCCCTACTCCACCCTTTCCCGACATAACCATTATCTTGTGTTTGATTTTAGAAAGCTGTTCCCTTACCCTTTTGTCCTGCTGATCAAGAATAGCACTTTTCTCCTTCCCTACGGGCATTATGAGATTACCTCCACTTGGTTATGGTTTTGAATTTTAATATAGGATATGCTCTTGTCAAATTATCAAAATGATCAGAAAATCTCTCTCATCCTAAGAAACTCTCAAACAATAACCCAGTTTTACATCACTAGTAACAGCCAAACACTATGTTTAGTTTTGTAAAAACCCTTGGCATCACCAATTATCTTCTTAGTTTTTGTAATTTTGAGAGTGTGTTTGAGATTAAAGTTTTTCCAAAACATGCCGATAATATAAAACACCTCTAATAGTATAAAAGTGGAGGTTATTATGAGGGTAGAAATGTTTAAGAACATTGTCTACGAATCAATCAACACAGTTCAGGAAAATAATAACACAAGACTTATGGAAAAACCTTTACAAAAAGTCGAGGAGGAAAAGAAACTTCAAAGGGAAAGTCCTCTTCTTAGAGATGAGCAGTTAAAGGACTTCACAGAAAAATTAAATGAATTTTTTGGCACCTTTAATCTTGAGACCAAGTTAGTTTACCACAAAGAGTATCAAATCATGGTTGTTCAAGTCACCCGTAAAGATACAGGGGAACTTATAAAACAGATTCCCCCAGAGGAACTTTTAGAAGTTTACAAGCGAATTAGGGAATTTGCGGGGATTTTACTTAGAGATCAAGCCTAATTTTCCTCCTAATGATCCAGAGTAAGATTTTCTATCATTTAAGATCAACCTAAGATCCTCATCTTTCTCAAAGGTTTGAACTTCTCCCCCCTGCATAAGTTCAAGGTCTTTTTAGCCTCTCACTAACCCTTTCTCTCATCAAAGACTTAAAAACGTTGCAAAGTCTTGAAGCAATCAAAGATGCATCCCAATGAAGAGAAGTCGCCTTTAGACTAAAGGTCATCGAATATCACAACTACATTAGCACAGAAGCCACAGATTGACCAAAGAGGAAATGCTCAAAGAGGTG
Source organism: Caldimicrobium sp. (assembly GCA_025060015.1). GTDB lineage: Bacteria > Desulfobacterota > Thermodesulfobacteria > Thermodesulfobacteriales > Thermodesulfobacteriaceae > Caldimicrobium. The sequence goes on from JANXDB010000043.1 coordinate 6,531, forward strand.
GCGAAAGGAGGTTATAGAATTTATGCTGAGTTACATAAAAGAAAGGGGGTAAGTTTGAGGAGAGGTAGTGAAGAAGCTTTAGTTTTTATGAGAAGAGGGGGAAGGTTTATTGAGAGGGAGAAGAGGAGGAGGAGAAGGATGTGGCTAGTAGATTGGGATTTGCCTATGAAGAGTAGTCATTTATCGAGTAGGAGTGGGAGGGACTTTTGGAGTAAGTTTTGGACTTGTGGACTCATACACCCTCTTGACTTTTTTGAGAAATGGGTTAATATTAAGAACCGATAAAATGTTCTTTGACAAGTGAAAATAGGAAATTGCGTAAAACTATATAAAGTATTCGATTTTATAATTAATTTACAAGTATCGTCTGGATCTGATGGATAGAGGCTTTCAGAGGGTCAATTTGCAAAATATAGTTTGTTCTAAACAATCACAAGGATTGATTGATATGGATTATATGGTGTTTGGGTTGCACCCCGCCCCGCTTCAACGGGGATTGCATGAGAAAAAAGCAACCCGCCCCGATTCAAAGGGGATTGCATGAGAAAAAAGCAACCCGCCCCGCTTCAAAGGGGATTGCGACGGGATTTCAGATAATTGTCTTATTATTTGGCCCTCCTGCAGTCTTAGTTGCAACCCGCCCCGCTTCAAAGGGGATTGCATGGGGAAAGGGCAACCCGCCCCG
>JANXDB010000045.1 GCA_025060015.1 Caldimicrobium sp.
AACCCTCCTTAACCTTTTTCTTAGTATTAAAAATTAAGATAGGTCGATCTTTTTTCAAGACAACGTCCTTTGTGATTACACACTCCTTTACCTCTGTTAAGGAGGGAACCTCATACATTACATCTATCATTACCTCTTCGATTATGGACCTGAGAGCTCTAGCACCTGTTTTTCTCTTATGAGCTTCCTCAGCGATAGCCCTTAAAGCATCTTCCGTAAATTTTAAAGTTACTCCCTCCATTTCCATTAATTTTTGATATTGCCTTATGATGGAATTTTTAGGCTCAATTAGAATTCTTACAAGATCATCAATAGATAATTCCTCTAAAGTTGCCACCACGGGCAATCTGCCAACAAACTCAGGGATAAAACCGAATTTTATCAAATCCTCAGGCTGAACACAGGCAAGGACCTCCCCAAGGGGAAGATCCTTGGTTTTCTTTATCTGGGCCCCGAAGCCGATGGAACCTTTACCAAGTCTTCGCTTGATTACTTCGTCCAAACCCACAAAGGCTCCACCACATATGAACAGGATGTTTGTGGTATCTAAACGGATGTATTCCTGCTGGGGATGTTTTCTACCACCCTTTGGTGGTATATTGGCTATAGTTCCCTCAAGAATCTTTAAAAGTGCCTGCTGAACCCCCTCACCGGAGACATCCCTGGTTATTGATGGACTATCACTCTTACGAGCAATCTTATCAATCTCATCAATATAAACTATACCCTTTTGGGCAAGTTCAATATCAAAATTTGCTGCCTGTAGTAGGTATAAGAGAATGTTCTCCACATCTTCTCCCACATATCCAGCCTCTGTAAGAGGAGTAGCATCGGCAATGGTGAAGGGAACTCTGAGAAATTTGGCCAATGTCTGGGCCATGAGAGTTTTTCCAGATCCAGTGGGACCTATAAGCAAAATATTCGTCTTTTGAATCTCAACATCGTCCCTCTTTCTTTTGAGATTTTTTTCTTTTTCAATTCTCTTATAATGGTTGTAAACAGCTACTGCCAGGATTTTCTTTGCTCTCTCTTGTCCTACTACATATTGATCAAGATGAGCTTTGATCTCAGAGGGTTTTGGGAGATGGTTTTCTTCAGGAGAATGTATGGATCTTTCGTATTCTTCCTCCAAAATCTCATTACAAAGTTCTACACATTCGTTACAGATATAAGCTGAAGAGCCAGCGATTAATTTTAAGACCTCGCTTTGGGATTTACCACAAAAGGAACATCTGGGTTCATTTTTCATATTGCACTACCTCTCTTCTCTCTAATATTTTGTCTATTATTCCGTATTCTAAAGCTTCTTCTGAGGACATGTAAAAATCTCTCTCCGTATCTCTCCTTATTTTCTCCTTGTCCTGTTTGGTATGATGAGATAGGATATCATTTAGAACCTCTCTTAAACGAAGAATCTCCTTTGCCTGTATTTCCACATCAGTTGCCTGTCCCTGAAAGGCTCCTATAGGTTGATGAAGCATGATACGAGAATTTTTCAGGGCGTATCTCTTCCCAGAGGTGCCTGCAGCAAGTAACACCGCTGCCATACTGGCTGCCTGCCCCACACAAATGGTACAGACGTCTGGTTTGACATACTGCATGGTATCATAGATGGCAAGGCCAGCGGTAACTAAACCTCCAGGGGAATTGATATAAAGCATGATGTCTTTATCTGGATCCTCCGCCTCTAAAAAGAGAAGTTGAGCCACAACTAAGTTTGCAACTCTTTCATCAATAGGTGTTCCGATGAAAATTATTCTCTCCCTCAGAAGTCTAGAATAAATGTCATAGGCCCTTTCTGTCCTGCCAGCCTGTTCGATGACAATTGGAACATAAAAACTCATAGATTAGCTCTCCTTGTAAATGGGTTTGCTGTTTTCAACCAAAAATCGCATTACCATCTCGGCAAACATCTTTGGTAAGATATTATGATAGACTATCCTACCTGCCTCCTCAAGAGATACCCCTAGTCCTTTCATAATGCCATCGATCTGTCTGTTTATCTCCTGCTCAGGAATCTCAATATTTTCCAACTCTGCTATTCTGTCAATTAGGATCTCCTGTTTGGAGAGTTTTCTTGCAAGGGGCATGAGCCTCTCTCTTAGTTTTTCTATGGAAAGATTCATCTTTTCAAAACTTAAACCCTCCCTTTCAAAGGACTGCCTTAACTCCTCTAAAAGTTGATAAAATTTAATCTCCACGTATCGCTGTGGAACTTCAAAATCAATCTTTTCCAGAATCTTATCCAAAATTCGTTCCCGATATTGATTTTCATGTTTACGTTTTTTATCGCTAAGTAGGCGTTCTCTAATGAGTTCTCTAAGTTTATCGACGGTATCAACGCCAAGGTTTAGCTTTTTTACAAAGTCATCGGTGAGTTCCTCAAGCTTTCTTTTATATACTTCTTTAACCTCAATGTGATATATTACCTTTTTGCCTGATAGCAGGGGATTTAGGGCATCCTGAGGATATTCAACTTCAACGGTAAAAAATTCGCCTTCCTTTTTTCCTAAGAGGGCCCTTTCAACAGTTTCGTTAAATTCACCGGTGCCTACATCAACAAACAGTGCCTGTGCTGCATGACCTGGGATCGGGTTTTCACCATCAAAGGCTTCAAAGGAGAGGACTACCGCATATCGTTCTCCTATGGGTTCGTCAACTCTCTCAAGCTCTGAAAAGGAATATCTGAACTCTCCGAGCATCTTCTCCACTTCTTCCTCTTTGACCTCATCTTTTTCTCTCTCAATCTCAAGGCCAAAATAATCTTCTCTCTTAAGATCAATCGGTGGTCTTATTTCTACTAAAACAGTGTAGTTAAAACTCTCACCCTCAGAAAGTCTATCCACCTCCTCTACTCTTGGATGCAAGAGAGGTTCAAGGCCTTTTTCTTTTAAGGCTTTAGGAAGAGTTGTCTCTATAAGCCTTTCTACACTTTTACCTTCAATCTCCTCTCTGAAAAGCTTTCTTACCATATAAACAGGTGCCTTACCCTCTCTAAAACCCTTTAATTTTGCCTTTTTTCTTATCTCTTGAGTTACCTCATCAAAAATCCTGTTGACCTCTTCAGAGGAAACCTCAACCTTGAGTAATTTCTCCACAGGACTTTTATCCACAACTTCTAACTTCATCCTCCCACTCCTTGCTTTTTTTCTCTACCATACCTTAAATTTTCAATTTTACAACGATTCATAGGCTTATCTCAATTGTTCATCTTAATCCAAAAAATGCTTAGATGAGTTGCACTCCCTCATATCACCTATCAGGGGTATGACCATCGATAAATTCCGCACTGATATAAAATAAACAGGCAAGTCCTAAGGAAAAGATCTTGAGACGTTTAGGAATAAATTTTAAAAAACATGTCAGTAGGCAATGTTGGGATCTCTAAAAAGTTGTAAAATTAAAAGGATTGATTAAAATAGCTCCAGAACTTAAAGAAAAAGAGGTGCCAAAATGAAGGTCGTCATCGAAAGACCAACAGAGGACAAAATTAAGGAATTAAAAGTCCATAACTGGCCTATATGGACAAAAGAAGTATCTCGTTTTGACTGGTATTATGCTGAGACAGAGATATGTTATATTTTAGAAGGGAGAGTAATTGTTGAGTTGCCAAATGGGGAAAAGATTGAGATTTCCGCAGGGGATTTAGTGACCTTCCCCAAGGGGCTTTCCTGTATCTGGGATATCAAAGAGCCCATTCGCAAGCACTATAGCTTTGTGGAAGATTAAATGCCGGAGTGCAGGCCTTTTCAAGGCTACCTATACAATCTGGGAAAGGTCTCCATTCATGAGGTCCTTGCCCCACCATATGACGTGGTCACCCCAGAAGAAATAAGATCATACAAAAACAAAAGCCCCTTCAATATCTTTCACTTAGAACTATCGGAATCTGCGGAAAAAGCCAAGACCACCTTAGAAGAATTTCTGCGTCAGGGCATTTTAATTCAAAACAGTAAACCCGCTATTTACTATCATGAAATTGCCTTCTCCTATGAGGGAAAAAGCTACATACGTAGAGGCTTTATTTTGCTTGTAAGACTTCACGAATTCGATGAAGGAATCATTTTGCCTCATGAGAGAGTTTTCAAAAAGGTAACCGAAGAAAGATTAAATCTTCTAAAGACCACACACTTTCAGTTTAGCCAAATCCATAGTCTTTATGAAGATGATAATCTTCATACCTTTAGATTAATGTCCCCGATTGGTGAATTTATTTTTGAGGTAAGCCTTGAGGGTGTCACTCAGAGACTTGCTAAAATTCAAGACCCTGGAACTATTGAAAAAATAACCACCTACCTCAAACATGAGAAACTATACATTGCAGATGGACACCATAGATACAACACTGCCCTTCAATACAGGGCCTACATGCGTAATCTCCTCCCATCTCAAGATGATCATGATTTTGACTATATAGCCATGTACATAAGCCCTGTAGAGGATGAGAATCTCCTCATGCTACCCACACATCGCCTATACACCTTTGTTCCCATAGACCTCTTCCTGGAAAAGATCAAAGCAAAGGTCAACTTAATACAGAAAGCTTCTTGGGTTGAGGTTCACGACCTGTTAAAATCAATAGAAAATAGGGGAAACTATTTTATCCTAGTCCATGGTAAAGAACTGTTTCTCTTTGAATTTAAAAAGACCTTTCTAGAGCCCTTGACAAAGAGTGAACAAGACCTCACTCTTCTTCCCCTTTACAACTTTATTAAGCTTCTTGAAACAACCTTCGATCTCAACGAAGAGATATTGAAGGAAAGGGGAGAGGTATGTTTTATTTCAAGGATAGATGAGGCAATTGATAGAAGTCAGGACAAGGCCTTTGGAGTCTTGTTTCCCCGAGTCTCCCCACAGATTCTAAAACGTATCGTCAGTAAAGGAAAACTCATGCCTCATAAATCTACTTATTTCTATCCTAAAATCCTAACAGGCATGGTCATTTCAGAGGTAAGTGGCAAGATCTTAAAATGAGAGAGGGCTTCCTTTACTTTACCAACCTAAGGCTTACCTTTGAACCTATCGTATCTAAGTTACTTAGAGAAGATCACATCCTCTCTGAGAGACTTCGAGATCTTCAAAATGCTTTAGAAATAAGTAAAGAGGCCTTCATCAAGAGCAACACTCTTGTCTTCTGCGAGAGTTGTGCTGAAAGGGGTGCAAAATGCTGTGGAGAAGGCCTTGAGTGGAAGTTAAGACCAGAGGAGTTTTTTTTGAATCTGTGCCTCTTTGAGTTGAAAGGAAAATCTCTTATGCTTGAAGGATTTTTAGAGGGTGACTGCCTCTTCCTGGGCAAAAGTGGCTGTAAATTAGAGTTAGCTCCCCTTATTTGCAGAAACTTTTTCTGTTCTGATTTAGCTGAATTTATAGGATTGAAAGGGCTCATCAACATTCAAAACGCATTAGAAAATGAGACAAGACTTTCCTTTGAACTATGCCAGTATGTAAGACACAAGCTTAAAGGAGAGAAGGTTTTATGAGCCAATATCTTGTCACCGGTTGTGCAGGTTTCATAGGCTGGAGAGTAAGCGAATTTCTACTCAAAGAGGGCCATAAAGTCATTGGAGTGGATGAGATCAATTCCGCCTATGACATCCAACTTAAGGAGTGGAGACTCAATACTTTAATGGGATACTCCAATTTTATCTTTCAAAAGCTAAACCTTGCAGACCCTGTAAAACTCAGCCAACTCTTCGAAGACTATCCTATATCGGCTGTGATTCACCTTGCCGCTAGAGCTGGTGTTCGACAAAGTCTGGAAAATCCATGGATTTACGTAGAAAGCAACATTACCGCCACATTGAACCTCTTAGAGCTGATGAGAAAAAGGGGAATCTCCAAGATGGTTCTAGCCTCAACCTCTTCAGTATACGCAGGACAAAAGCCTCCTTATCACGAGGATCTCAAAGTTGATACACCTCTATCACCTTACGCAGCCACCAAAAAATCTGCAGAGCTTTTGGCTTATACTTATCATCATCTTTACGATCTTGATATAACCGTGGTAAGATACTTTACTGTGTACGGACCTGCAGGACGCCCAGATATGAGTATCTTGCGCTTCATAAAATGGATCCTCGAAGGCAAGCCCATAGAGATTTACGGAGATGGCACACAGTCCAGAGATTTTACTTACATTGATGATATCGCCCAAGGAACCATCCTTGCCTTAAAGCCTCTTGGTTATGAAATAATCAATTTAGGAGGAGGTAGAAATCCCATATCAGTAAATAGAGTCATTGAATTGTTGGAGGACCTCATAGGTAAGCGGGCTATTAAAAATTATAAAGACTTTCATAAAGCAGATGTTAGAGTGACCTGGGCAGAAATAGAGAAGGCGAAAAGATTGCTTTCATGGGAGCCCGAGGTTACCCTTGAGGAGGGGCTACGTAGGACAGTGCAATGGGCACTGGAAAACGAGGATCTTATCAAAAGGATTCAAATATGAGCGAATTACTAGAAGAGCTTCTATTTTGGACAAAATTTCTAGCTGAAAAAAACTTAATAGTTGGCTCTGAGGGAAATCTATCTGTGCAAGTCGATAGAGGCTTCTTTATAACTCCCTCAGGAAGGATAAAAGAGACTCTAACTAAGAAAGACCTTGCCTTTTACTCCTGGGATGATGGTTTTGTTATTGGAACTCCCTCCTCTGAATGGGGACTACATGCCAAGGTTTACCAGAAAAACCCCGAGGCCAAAGCAGTTGTTCACAGTCATCCACCATATGTCCTTGTCTTGGAGAAATTGGAATTTTCCTTTAAAGAATTCGCTCATCCCGAGGCCCTTTCTTTGATCGATAAAATAGCAAAACTCCCCTTTTTTCCCCCAGGTAGTTCCAAATTATGGGATTTTGCCTCCAATCTCTGTGTCAATAACTCCATAGTAGTTCTCTCTAAACACGGCGTTCTTTCCTGGGGTAGAACCTTAGAAGAAGCTGTAAATCTTACCCTTCTCTTGGAGAAACTCTGCAAGTTAGAATACTTAGCCATAAGAGGAGGAGGTCCATGAACATACGTTCCAAGTTATATTTTGAGAGAGCTAAAAAGGCCATTCCTGGTGGAGTTAACAGTCCTGTTAGGGCTTGCCTTGCCGTTAAAAGTGATCCCATATTCTTTGAAAGGGGTGAAGGAGCCTATCTTATAGATGCCGATGGAAATAGATACATAGATTATGTTGCAAGCTGGGGGCCTATCATTTTAGGGCATGCTCATCCAAACATCATAGCAGAGATTTATTTTGCCTCAAAGAGAGGCACTAGCTTTGGAGCCCCAACCTGGCTAGAAGTTGAAATGGCTGAAACCATAAATAGATGCATTCCTTCTATGGAAAAGGTTCGTCTTGTCAATTCTGGAACTGAAGCCACCATGAGTGCTTTGAGATTGGCTAGAGCTTTCACAGGCAGAAAGAAGATCCTTAAATTTGATGGATGTTATCATGGACACGGGGACTCTCTGCTTGTCAAAGCAGGATCAGGACTTGCCACCTTTGGCATACCCTCAAGTCCCGGCGTTCCGGAGGAACTCACCGCCCATACCATAAGTGTGCCCTATAATGACGAAATAGCGGTAGAGGAGGCCTTTAAAAAATATGGTTCAGAGATAGCCTGCGTAATACTTGAGCCAGTACCTGCCAATATGGGTGTAGTCATACCCAGAGGAGATTTTCTCAACTTCCTCAGGGAGATAACCCAAAGATATGGATCCCTTCTTATCTTTGATGAGGTCATTACAGGCTTTAGAGTCAGCTTAGGAGGAGCTCAGGAGTTGTTCAACATAAAGCCTGATATAACCTGTCTTGGTAAAATCATAGGTGGAGGTTTACCAGTGGGAGCCTATGGAGGAAGAGAGGAAATAATGAGTCTAGTGGCTCCTGAAGGCCCTGTATACCAGGCTGGAACCTTATCAGGCAATCCCATCGCAGTGTCAGCTGGGCTTGCAACTATCAAGGAGCTTATGAAACCCGGTTCCTACGACAGATTAGAAGCCCTCTCTCAACTATTAGAGGATGGTATCAAAAATGTTCTTGCGGAATTAGGTCTACCCTACAGAGTTACGAGATTTAAATCAATGCTAACCCTTTTCTTTACCAGTAAAGAGGTCAGCAATTTTCAAGATGCTCTCACTTCAGACACAGACAAATTTGCCCTCTTCTGGCAGGGTATGCTTAAAAGAGGTGTATACCTACCTCCTTCTCAGTTTGAGGCTTGGTTTGTCAGTTTGGCACACAATGAGGATCACATTGAGAAAACCATAGAGGCTACAAGAGAGACCCTTTTAGAATTAAAGGGGTAGCCTCCCTTACATATAACCTCTCCCCTAAAGGGGAGAGGTCTTTTTTTTACTTTCTTTTCAACCAAGGCATCATGGCCCTAAGCTTCTTACCAACCTCTTCAATAGGATGATCTGCTTCTCTTTTTCTCAGTGCATTTAGGACAGGTCTTCCAGCTTGGTTCTCCAAGATCCACTCCCGAGCAAATTGGCCCTTCTGAATCTCCTCTAAAATCTTCTTCATCTCTGTTTTAACTCTTTCATCGATTATTCTCGGTCCTCTGGTTAGATCTCCATACTCTGCGGTATCACTTATGGAATACCTCATAAAGGCAAGTCCACCCTCATAGATTAAATCCACAATGAGCTTTAATTCATGAAGGCACTCGAAATAGGCTATTTCAGGCTGATATCCTGCCTCTACCAGGGTTTCGAAACCTGCTTTAATGAGAGCAGAGACTCCTCCGCAGAGCACCGCCTGTTCACCAAAGAGATCCGTCTCTGTTTCCTCCTTAAAGGTAGTTTCAATAACTCCAGCTCTAGTGCCTCCTATTCCCTTGGCATAAGCCAAGGCCTTTGGTAAAGCAGATCCAGTGGCATCCTGGTATATGGCAACTAGGCAGGGGACCCCTGCTCCTCTTTCAAACTCTCTTCTGACCAGGTGTCCTGGTCCTTTGGGTGCGACCATGGCCACATCTACCGCTTTTGGTGGTGTGATCTGGCCAAAGTGTATATTAAAGCCATGAGCAAAAAGTAGCATCTTTCCAGGGGTTAATACAGGTTCAATACACTCCCTATAGAGAGCAGGTTGAGTTTGATCAGGAACAAGTATCATGATGATATCAGCCTTCTCGCAGGCTTCTTTTGGAGGCATTGGCTCAAAACCATCCCCAAGGGCTCTCTCCCAACTGGGCCCACCAGGCTTTAACCCAACAATTACCCTAAGACCCGAATCCCTTAAATTCAAGGCATGGGCATGACCTTGACTGCCATAACCAAGAATTGCTATCACCTTTTCAGTTAAAATCCCTAAGTCCGCATCCTGATCATAATAAACCTTCATTCTTTCACCCCCTGTGCTAAATTTATTCAACACATTTTAACATTTAGATTGCAATTTGAAAGGGAAAAAAAATCGACTTTGATGGTCACTCAGGATCAATGTGAATCTAAGACCTTCTTTTGAGATTTACAGTTATAATGGATTAAATGGGTCGTTTATCTGCGAAAGTGAATGACAGAAAGGGAGCCTTGAGGCTCCCTTTGAAAGATTAGCAACCCTCTACTTTTTTCTTTTTAGGAGTAGGTTTTGTGGCATTAGTAGCGTTTGCAGTGGCGCTTTCCTTCTTGGCATCCTTCTTATCACCAGCTGCTAACCCTAAGCTCACAGCACCAAAGATAAAGGTAACACCAGTTAAAAGAGCTACTAACTTCTTCATGTTTCACACCTCCTGTTTGATATTATTTCTTGCCAAACTGCTCAAAGGCTTTTTTGATGTCTTCATCTGTAACTGTCTTATGCAAAGCCTGCTTTGGAGATTTCTTTCTTAAAAATTCCACAAGTTCTGCCGCAGACTTTGCACCAGACTTTTTAATCTTGTCAGGTAGAGGATTGGCTGAAGTGTGGCACTTCAAACAGGACAAATCCTGTGCCTGAACAAAAGTTACCCCACCTAAACCTAAAATCATCGCCAAAGTAAGAGCTAACTTCTTCATTCTACCCCTCCTTTTTTAGGTGTTATTATATCAATAACCTTTTTGGTGTCAAGTTCAAATCTTATCTAATAATAAATTATCAAAAACCATGCCAAAATTTCCATTTAATAAGCCTGCTGTAAAGCCATTTTCTGCTAAGATAACTCACTATGAAAGACAAAATTGTTAAAGTAGATAACAATATTGTCCACGAGGCTGGGTTATTGCATTTGTGTATAGAGGTATTATACTTAAGCTTTAAATTAACCTGAGGTTGAGCCATGTCTATAACCTTAGATGAGGCTAAGAAAATTGCTCATCTTGCACGTCTCGAGTTTGAAGAAAAAGAACTTACACCTCTTACTGAAGAACTCTCCAAAATTCTTAACTATTTTAAGGAGCTTCAGGATCTTGATACTTCTGAGGTGAAAGCAACCTTCCATCCCATAAGGAAAAACACACCTTTTAGAGAGGATGAGGTAAAGGTTTTTGAAAACATCGAGGGTATTTTAAAGAATTCCCCCTCCCTAAAGGATACCTCCATAGTGGTGCCCAAGGTTGTAAAGGTTCCCTGATAATTGAGGTGTTATATGAACTTAGATGATTTAACCATCAAGAGGGCCCTTACATTACTTAGCAAAGGAGAGATTACTAGCAAAGACCTGACTTTAGCCTGTTTGGATAGAATAAAGAGATTTGACCCTGAAGTAAAAGCCTTTCTCTATGTTAACGAAGAGTGGGCTTTGGCTCAAGCGGAAGCCTCTGATAAGAGGAGAAAAGATAAAAAGGAAAGATCCTTGGAGGGCATTCCCCTCTCCATAAAGGACAATATCCTTATTAGAGATCATCCCACAACCTGTGCTTCTCGAATCCTTGCCAATTACATAGCACCATATGATGCCACTGTTATTGAACGGCTAAAGGAGGCTGGAGCGGTATTCCTTGGCAAAACCAATATGGATGAATTTGCCATGGGATCTTCCACTGAGAACTCGGCCTTTTTCCCCACTAAGAATCCCTGGGACTTAGAACGTGTGCCTGGAGGCTCCTCCGGTGGATCAGCTGTTGCCGTTGCTTTGAGAATGGGATTAGGTTCTTTAGGCTCTGACACAGGAGGATCAATCAGGCAACCAGCTGCTTTCTGTGGAGTTGTGGGAATGAAACCCACCTATGGATTGGTTTCAAGATACGGTTTAGTTGCCTTTGCCTCGTCTTTGGATCAGATAGGTCCCTTTGGATTAAATGTGGAAGATACTGCCATCCTCCTACAGATCATAGCTGGAGAGGACCATAAGGACTCCACCTCTTGTCCAATAAAGAACCTTGACTTTGTAAATTTTTTAGAGCAAAACAGCCAGAGGTCCTTTCGGGTAGGCCTGCCAAAGGAGTATTTCACAGGGGATCTCCACCCAGAGGTTCAAAGGGCTTTAGAAAAGTGTATCGACATTCTCAAGAAAAAGCACACTCTAAAGGAGATCAGCCTCCCGCACACCAAATATGCCATTGCCACTTACTATATCATCGCCCCAGCTGAAGCAAGTTCTAATCTTGCTCGCTATGATGGTGTAAAGTATGGTTTTAGGGCGGAATGCAAAAATCTTATTGAACTGTATAAAAAGAGCAGATCTCAGGGCTTTGGAAAAGAGGTAAAGCGAAGGATCATGCTTGGCACCTATGCCCTATCTGCAGGATACTATGACGCATACTATCTAAAGGCCTCTAAAGTGAGAACCCTTATAAAACAGGACTTTGAGGAAGCCTTTAAAGAGGTGGATTTAATATTAGCACCTACGACCCCTACCCCGCCTTTCAAATTAGGAGAAAAGATCTCAGATCCACTCCAGATGTATCTCTCCGATATCTTCACAATACCTGTAAATTTAGCAGGCCTTCCCTGTATATCCCTTCCCGTGGGTCTAACAGAAGATAGCTTGCCAATAGGAGCTCAAATTATCGGTCCTGCCTTCAAAGATGATTTAGTCTTAGCTTCTGCCTATTCACTGGAAAAGGAGCTATCCCTTAAGCTTTTGCCATCAATCTTAATTAACCAATCTTAGAAAAAACCCATGACAATAAAAATAAAAAAGAAGGTCTTAGGAAAGGGATTAGATGAACTGATACCACAGATAAGTGAAGTAGATAGGCCTTCTCAAGGAAAACTCATGGAGGCCTATAGGGAGCTTCCAATTGAGCAAGTCACCTATTTCAGTCAGCAACCTCGCATCACCTTTAGAGAAGACGAATCCTTCCAAGAACTTATGAAATCCATACAAGAAAAGGGCGTTCTTCAGCCAATATTGGTAAGAAAGATAACAGAGGGGCTCTATGAGTGTGTAGCAGGAGAGAGAAGACTCCGGGCTGCCAAGAAACTTGGTCTAAAAACTGTCCCTGTGATAGTAAAGGAGCTTGGTGACGAAGAAGCCCTACTTGTTTCCATAATGGAAAACCTGCAACGCAAAGATTTAAATCCCATGGAAATAGCTCTTGCCTATAGAAACTTAATGGAAAGATTTGGTTACACTCAAGAGGAAATAGCTGAAAGAGTCGGTAAAGACAGAGCAACGGTTGCCAATTTTCTTAGGCTTCTTAAACTGCCAAAAGAAATTCAGGAAGATTTACTAGCGGATAAACTCACTGTGGGACATGCCAAGGCCCTATTAAGTCTACCCTCAGAGGAACTTCAAATGCAGGTAAGAGAGATAATCCTACAAAAAAACCTATCGGTAAGAGAGACAGAGGGTTTGGTTGAAAAACTCAAAAAAGGATATCAAGTAAAGAGGAAGACCGTGGATGAGGATTTAAAGCTCCTCTCCGATGAGGTGAGCAAAATGCTTGGTATCCCTGTAGAAATAAAGATGAAAAGAAAAAGACCCCTTTTTATTTTGCAATTCGACTCTTTGGAGAGAGCAGAGGCTTTTATCGAGAAGTTGAAGAGCTTTTACTCTTAGTTGCCTTATTTGATCTGTTTTGTCTCTCAACTTTAGTAGCACTCTTAGTTGCTCTTTGATTAAGGGGATTGTTGAAATTCTTACTGCCTTCCCTTTCAAGATAGCTATCTTTAGTCTGTTGAAGATCTAAGACATACAAGATAACCTCACCTTCAGGAGTTTTTACCTTTGTCTCTTTTAGATTCAGCTTTGCAAGATTAGTGAAGAATCTACTCTTTGACTGAAAGGGGATCTTTAGGATATAGGTACTTCCAGGTGGAGTGACCTCCCTTCTTAGCTCTCCATTGAGTTTACGGATGGTATCCCAGTCTGTTTCTGCTGCTAAAGCCAGGGCCTTTAGATCAATTCCACCCGGAACCTCTACTTCAGCATAATCCCATGGTGCCTCCACAATGGGATCAAAACCGTATTTTTCAGGGTTTTTCACAATTATAGTTATAGCAAGCCACTGAGGCACGTAGGCAAAGGTTTCAAAGGGAATGGCACCGCTCATCATCAGTTTCCAATAATCAGCAAGGTTTCTTGCCTTTAAGGCTCTAGAGACTCTACCCTCCCCCGCATTATAGCTTGCTACCGCGAGTCTCCAATCTCCGAAGAGATCATGAAGTCTTTTGAGGTATCTAGCCGCAGCATATGTTGCCTTAAGAAAGTCCCGTCTCTCATCAATCCAATAATCCACCTTTAGGCCATAACTTTTACCAGTGCTCTCTATGAATTGCCAAATACCAACAGCTTTAGCCGGAGAGACGGCAAAGGAATTACACCCACTCTCCACTATAGCAAGGTAGATTAAATCCTCCGGTAACCCCTCGTCTCTAAAAATAACGCGAAAATATGGTAGATAAGGTTCACACCTCTTTAGCCACCTCTGGATGGTTTCCTTTTTTTCAGTGGAAAAGTATTTTACAAAGTAACTGATCTGGGCATTTATGTCTTGAGGAAGGTGCTTTATAAGTTGTTCTGGTAGGATCTCCACATTTTCAATGTGTTCTTTGAGAAGATCCCTCTCCTCCTGAGCCTGTAATGGTGTGTATAATAGCAGGCAATAGATTACGAATAGTGTGATAATCTTTAACATAACTATCTACTGCCGAGAAGTTTTTGAATGTAAGCAAGGGATTTAAGGGCATCCTCCTCCCTTTTGGCCTCAATTGTAAAGATTGGTTGCAGCGTATTGTTAGATACAAAATTAAAAATACTTTCAAAATCAATAACACCCTCACCTAAGGCCAGGTGATCATCCCATTTGCCAAAGTTATCGTGGCAATGAATCTCTTTAAGATAAGGGTAGAGTACTCTCAGCCATTCTATCTCCTGGCTTTCAGAGAAAACTCTAGCATGCGCTGGATCAAAGCACCAGCTTAGACTTTCTGAAAAGCTATCAAAAATTGGAGCCATAAACTGAGGATCTGGCTCAAAGGTATTTTCCAATGCAAGCTTAAAACCTAGGTCCTTGCCTCTTGATAGAATTTCAGGCAAACTCATTTCTATGAATAACTCTCGCCAGCTTTGTCTAGCCTCCCTATGATAATCTGGATGATAGCCTGAATGAAAAACGCAAAGAAGTGGCTCAAAGAGCGAGGCTATCTCCATACCCTGAAAAAGCCTCTTTAGGCTTACCCTTCGAATCCACGGATCAAAACCAGCTAGGGATAGATCCATAAAGGGTAAATGAACGGTTGGTCTAAGGCCCCTCTCTCTAAGTAACTTACTTACATCTCTAAATGAAATCCTATCCACACTATCAAGGATTTCTGCCTTAAGAGTTATCTCCACATGAATTCCCTCGGCTAAGACCCTCTCCAAATATTTTTCCTTAAGGAGCTCAAAGGGAATAGAAATGCCAATAACTCTATTAACTTCCATAGAAAGCTCTGATCTTTTCCACTACAAACTCTGCTTCATCCTCTCCTAAATATGGGAAAAAGGGTAAGCTCAAGATCTCTTTACAGAGAAGTTCCGTGTAAGGAAGATCTCCCTCTTTGAATTCAAGCCCCCTATAGATGGGTTGAAGATGCAAGGGAATGGGATAATAAATCCTACAGGGAATGTTCTGTCTTTCAAGGTAGGACTTTAAAAGGTCTCTTTTCTTTACTCTCACTGAAAAGAGGGAATAAGCAGGTTTGGATCCAATATAGGTCTTTAATAACTTAACCTCTGGATAGAACTCCTTAAGTCTTTCACTGTAAAAATTCGCCAATCTCTCCCTTGAAAGGAGTTCCTTTTGAAAATGCTTAAACTTAACCCTAAGAATAGCACATTGGATCTCATCTATCCTTCCATTAACTCCGTGATATTCATAGTAGTAAGGTGCAGTTTGCCCGTGTTCCTTTAAGTATCTAATCTTTTTGGCTAAGAAGAAATCATTGGTGAAGATCATTCCTCCGTCCCCAAAAGCAGAGAGATTCTTAGTGGGATAAAAGGAAGTAGCAGAGGCTATACCAAAAGAGCCCACTTTTTTACCGTCAAGTTCCGCTCCAAAGGCTTGACAAATATCCTCTATCATATAGAGCCTCTCATCCTTGCAAAACTCCGCAATATTTATTAAATCAGCAGGATTGCCAAAAATACTAACCACTATCACTGCACTAATTTTTTTACCTTTATTTCTTAACTTAACTAAGGTATCCCGCAGGGCATCCAAAGAAATGTTGCCCGTTTTAGGATCAATATCCACAAAATAAGGGCTGAGTCCCGCTCTCACTATTACCTCACAAGTAGCCACAAAAGTGAAAGCAGGAAGTAATACATAGCTATTCTTTGGAAGGTCAAGGGCTTGCAGAATCAAATGTAACCCCTCAGTGCCTGAAGCAACCCCTATAGCATGATTCACTCCCACAAACTCCGCAAGCTCTCGCTCTAAGGACTCTGTCTCTGGACCATTAAGATAAACCCCACTTTTCAATACCTTCAATACCGCCTCTTCAATTTTATCTCCGTAATGACTATAAGCCCTTCTAAGATCCAGAAAGGGCAAACCATTATCCAAGTTCAACCACCACCCCAAATAAAGATAAGCTTGACTCATTATATTGTAAATATTAAACTTCTACAAGATACAATATATCTCATACATCTCAGGTAATCACCATCATCGTCTCCTCAAAGGGAAATATCAGAAATAATCACTTACAGCCCAAAGTTATCCTCCCCTGTCTAAAACCAAGCACTCTTTTACCTCTAAGCTTCAAGAACTCCTTAAAGAAGGCTCATTCCCAATAAAACTTTAGGAAGAGTCAACGGGAATGTCAATTAAGGAGGGTTTTTAACGGTGAGAGGGTTATGAGCTTTTTTAGATGTGTCCGCAGAATCGTCTCTTGGGAAATGATTCATCAAATCCTTCGCCATTAATTTGTGGACACCATCTGCTAATGTATTAAAATATTCATACCCTTGCCATTTCTCGTAATTTCCAATCACATACAAATACTCCTTAGCTCTGCTTACAGCCACATTCAGTAAATTAGGTTTTACTGAAGCCCACCTTAAAGCACCCTCCCTATTAGGATTTCCTCCCAACAAAAAAATCACAACTTCTGCTTCTTTACCCTGTGCCTTATGAACCGTCCCAACTCGGTTCCTTTCTATGGCTATGGTAATATTAGCATCTCTTAATTGCTTCATGAAATCTTTAGATCTCA